>CAMTXY010000244.1:0-6401 GCA_947085795.1 uncultured Actinomycetes bacterium
GGTTTGTGTAAAGAGCCAGCCGGTCATTCGGTCGTGTCTGGTCAAGTCGAGGCGTGTTTTGTCGCAAGTACTCTAGCGAAGTGTTAGAATGTGCTAAGAAACATGTGCTTCAATCGACCGCGTGGAGCGTGTTGCGCATGGGTCGACGCGTGCGCGAGAGAGGCGGAATCCATGCCGACGGCGACACTCGAGGAGTACGTCGAAGCGATCTACAAACTCGCGGAGAAGGGTCCTGTCCGGCCCACGCTCATCGCAGAGTCGGTCGGCGTCTCGGGTCCCACCGTCACGGCGACCCTCAAACGTCTCGAATCAGGGGGGCTCATCTCACGTGTGCGCGGCGAGGTTCTGCTGTCCGCCGAGGGGCACACGCTCGCGCTCGACATCATCCGCCGCCACCGGATCTCCGAACGCTTCCTCGTCGACGTCCTCGGACTGTCGTGGGACGAAGCGCATGAGGACGCCTGCAGGCTTGAGCACGCACTGTCGCCCCGCGTGCTCGAGAGGCTCGAGGCGTTCCTCGAAAACCCGGAGGTCTGTCCACATGGCCATCCGATTCCCACTGCCGAAGGAGTGGTCGCTCAGATTCAGGCGGCACCGCTGTGCAGCTTCGAATCCGGTGCCGTCGTCCGGATCGTGAGGGTCGTTGAGGACGATGACACGATGTTGGCCTACCTCGGATCGATGGGCATGTTCCCGGGGGCATGGGTGAAAGTTCGTGAGGTCGCGCCGTTCAGGGGTCCGCTGACGATCGAGGTCGACGGTAAGACCTACGCCATCGGGAGAGAGGTGGCGGATAGCGTCCTCGTGTTCGAAGAACCCGGGCCGCGCTAGGAGCCGCGCTAGTCGGTTGACATCGATATCGCACGGGCGCTTTACATGTGTTAAGCTTGAAACGTGCGGTTGTCAAGAGCGGAAGCGCATGCGCAACTCAGGTTTTGTCGGTAGATTCGCCATCAGGAGCCTGCTGTTGATGCTCGTGATGACGGGCGCGCTCGGGTGGGCGCTCACGTGGCGCGTACATGAGATGTACCTGCGTAATGCAGCCAAGACGGCGAGTACGCTGGCTTCGGCCGCGATCGTGTCGCAGCTGGGGACCGGGATTTTCGCCCAGGGCCTCGAGTCCGAGGATCGCGCACTCATTGAAGATCTCCTTAAGCGGGATCTGCGCGGTGCCGACATCTACGCTTTGAAGCTGTGGAGCCCCGATGGCGTGCTCATCTACTCCTCGAAACCCGATGATATCGTCGGTATCTCGTTCGCCGAGGATCCCGAAGTGGCCGCCGCGTTGAGAGGCGAACTGGTCGCCGCGATAAAGCATCGACCCGAAGCGGAGAACGTGCGGCAGTTCGAATACTCTGGGCCTCTCATCGAGGTCTACGCTCCGATTGAGGACCCTGTCACCGGACGGACTCTCGGCATCTTCGAGACCTATCAGCCGTATGCTTCCGTTCTAGGCGAGATCAGGTTCGCCACAGGGCTGTTGTGGGCGTTCCTGTTGGTCGGGACCGGGGCGGCGTACATGTTCCAGTTCGGTATGGTGCGCTCCATGGCCCGGAACCTCGTCGAGACCGAGGAAGAGGTCCTCGAGGTCAACGAGCGACTCGAGACCTCTTTGACTCGCATCGAGGAACACTCGCTCGGCACGCTCCAGGCGCTCACCGCCGCAGTCGACGCAAAGGACAGCTATACGGCGCACCATTCATTGAGCGTGACCGATCATGTGATCGCTGTCGGCCGACAGCTTAGGCTCGAACAGGAAGACCTCGAATTGCTCGAACGGGCTGCGCTTCTGCACGATATCGGCAAGATAGGTGTTCCAGAGAGCGTGTTGCTCAAACCCTCGAAACTGACCGACGAGGAGTTCACCATCGTCAAACGGCACAGTGCATCGGGTAGCGACATCATTGGGTCGATTCCGTTTCTGCAAGGCCTCGTACCGCTCGTGCGGCATCACCACGAGCATTGGGACGGGAGCGGGTATCCCGACGGGTTGGCAGGGGAGCGGATTCCCCGGCTCGCCCGCATCCTTGCTGTGGCCGACGCGTTCGACGCCATGGTCTCGAATCGCCCGTACCGCCCCGCCATGAGTCTGACGCGCGCCCGCAACGAACTTCTGCGGTGCCGGGCCATGCAGTTCGACCCCGAGGCTGTCGACGCGTTCATGAGCGCACTCGATTCCGGGACCATCCGCGTCGTTCGAATCGGAGGACACGGGAAGCGCAGTGAGATGCGCCTGATCCCACGGTCGTTCGATTCCACCCTGCATGGTGATACACGCCATCGGGACTGCTCGATATCGTCGTGTTCGAAGACGCGCTCCTCCGCTCCGGGAGCGTCATCGTCAAGCACCGCTGTTACCTCGTAGAGGGTCGTCTCCAAAACAATCATGAGCGGGGGTTGGCCATTAATCGCCGAAACCGTACGCCCCTACGTGATCGAAACTTCCGAGGGCCAGCGTGTCCGTCTCAGGCGGGGTGTTCGAAGCGGCCCGATGGGGCCGTCATTCGGGGGAGTCGGGGCCCTCGAAGAGGAGTTCTGACGGGTCACCTGCGTCAGTCATGCCCAGGCGCACGGAATCCTCACCGAAGCGTTCCCTGACGGCATCAAGGCTCCTGATGAGCCGTTCTGAGCGAGGATCAGGACGCCCGGTGACATCTTCATCGGCAGGGAACAGACCGAGCTGCTGGTTCGCTTCATCAAGGCCGCTGACGCCCACGCCGAGCAGCCGGATCCCGACACCCGGACTCCACACGCGTCGGACGAGCTCGATCGCAACGGGGGCGATCGCGCTGTCAGCGTCGGTCGGGTGCGTGAGCGTGCGTCGCACCGTGCGTGTCGTGAAGTCCGAGAAACGCACCTTGACCTGGACCGTTCTGCCCGCGATTCCTTTCGCACGCAGCCGACGCGCGACGCGGGCGGACAGCGTCGTGACGACGTCATCGACTGTCGCGGCATCCCGCAGGTCGGTATCGAACGTCTTTTCGTTGGACACGGACTTGACCGGTTCCCGGTCGTGGACGCCGCGCTCGTCGTGACCCGCCGCACGCCGGACTAGCATCTCGCCGTGTGTTCCCAGAAGGTCGTGGGCGGTCTGTTCGTCCAGGCAGGCGAGGCGCCCGAGAGTGGCGATTCCCATGGAGCGAAGATGGGACGCGGTCTTGGGGCCTATACCGCTCATCGCTTCGACGGGAAGGGGGGCGAGAAAGGTCGCCTCTTCTCCGGCGCGAACGACGGTGATGCCGCACGGTTTGTCGAAGTCCGAGGCGATCTTGGCAACGGTCTTGGAGGTGGCGACCCCGATGGAGCAGGTGATTCCAAGGTCCGACACCGCTCTCGCGATCCCGGCGGCGACGTCGACGGGATCTTCGGTGTCGTGTCGCCCAGGGGTGACATCGAGAAACGCTTCGTCGATCGAAAGCGGCTGGACGAACGGAGTCACCGATCTGAAGATCTCGAACACCTGGTCGGAGAGGGTCTTGTAACGCTCGAACCGCGGCCGGACCCACACGGCGTCGGCTGGCGCGAGCCGGGCCGCGCGGGTCGCCGGCATCGCCGAGCGGATTCCGTAGCGTCTCGCCTCGTACGACGCGGTCGAAACCACACCTCGCCCGTCGGGGGAGCCCCCCACTATCACCGCCCGGCCGCGCCACTCGGGATGGTCGAGCTGCTCGACTGCGGCGAAGAAGGCGTCCAAGTCGACGTGAAGGATCACGCGTCCAGGCCACAGGTATTCTGCATCGGATGGTTTCAAGCTCATCATGTCTTCCAGTGTATGCCCGCATCCGCCTCATCCTCCAGAGTCGCTTACAATGTTCTCGTCGCGCATGACGTATGTACGGACGACCCGGAACCCGCGCCTCTGAAAGGTGGTGCCGATGCGTATCGGAGCCCACGTATCGGTATCGAAGGGTTACGACGAGATGCTCCGCTATGCCGAAGAGGTCGGGTGCGAGTGCGTCCAGATATTCGCCAAGAGTCCGCGCCGGTGGGTCGGCGTGCCCCTTGATGTCGCGGCTGCCGAAGCGCTTCTCCGGTCGAGAGATGAATCCGGTGGCCTACCCCTGTTCACGCACACCGCTTATCTCATCAACCTTGCGACGCCCGACGAACATCTCGGCGAACGCTCGGTCGACGCGCTCGCCGACGAACTCGTTCGCGGTGGAATGCTTGCCGCCGATGGGGTGATCACGCATCTCGGCAACGATCCGACCCAGGACATGAAGGCGGCTGCACACCGGGTCGCGACACGTATCGCCTCGGCGTTCGAGCGCGCAGGACGACTCGCCGACAACGTGACGCTGCTGCTCGAGAACACCGCCGGTGCGGGCAGCGGATTCGGGTGTTGCCCGGACGATCTCGGAGCGGTGTTCGCGAACGCCGACGACGACGTGCGCAGACGTATCCGAGTCTGCATCGACACGTGTCACGCACACGCGTACGGGACCGACCTGTCCTCGTCCGAGGCGTGGGAGGAGCACCTCGACGCGTACGAATCGGCCTGTGGTGTGGGGTGTGCGAGGGCCATACACGCCAACGACTGTATGTTCGAACGCGGCTCGAAACGGGATCGCCACGCCTGGATCGGGGAGGGGCGCCTCGGGTCGGTCGCGTTCGAGTCGATGGTGTGCGTGCCCCGACTCGACGGAGTGAGCGTCATCACTGAGATGCCCGGAGAGGTTCCGGAGAAGGACGCGGTCAACATCGCACGGCTCAAGGCGCTCCGGTCCGCGTGTGGGTGAGAGGTAGTGATGCCGGACACAACTCCCACGATTGCGGTTGCTCTCTGCTTTGGGGATATCTAGCATAGAGTCATGAACACCATTCGACCGCTTGCTCGCCGATCCCCGTTCCCGATGGAAGGTGCCGAACGATGAGTTTCTATCTGTTGGGTCGCACGCGCCGGACCGGGGACTTGAGTCTCATCACCCCGGAGACGTACGACACCCGCCAGGCCGCGCTCGAGGCGTTATCGGTGCTGTCCGCCGGGCAGTCGTTCGCTTACGTCGATGCGGAGGTGTTCGTCGCAGACCTCGATGCCGCGATGCCGGTGCTGCTCGTGACTCCGGTCACACCGCCTGCCGACACGCAGGCCTTTGAGCACGAAACCGACGCGGGGGTATGGGAGGCGCCCGCTCCCGCCGAGCCGGCCGAGGAGCCTGGGGAGTCCGTGGTACCCGAGGAGCCCGTGGAGTTCGTGGCGTCCGAGGCGCCTCCGCCGTACGCCGAGTCCGATGCTGTGCTCGACGAAATCATCGCAGTCGCCGATGCCGAGCCTGCATTCACGGGAGGTATGGAACCCGCTGCGCAGATCGCGACGTCGGCTGCGGGTGACAAGGTCACAAGCCCCCCTGACGCTTTGGCCGGAGCTCTCAAGCGCGCGACGGATGCGCTCGAGTCCGAGGGCATCGTCGCTCCGGAATCCGTAGGTTCTTCTCCTGCCGCATGGCCGTGGGATCTGGAAGGTGAGACGTACGTTCCCGACCCGCTCGAGGAGCCGTCGGTCGACGGCGGCGACCTCCTGTCGCCGGTGGCATATGAAACCGATGTCGATCGTGCCCGTCCGGTCATCATGGGCGCGTATGCCGAAGAAGACGCGGCTGCTCCACCCGATACCACGGCGGCCGTCGCCGAACCCATCGTTGGCGAACTGGACTCGGATGATATTCCACGGACCGATTCGGTGCTCGCCGATCTCACGATCGTCACGCCCGGTCCTGTGGTGGATTCGGACGCCGGTCCACTATCCGACTCAGGCGCGACGGCTGGGGAGCTTACCTGCGACGATTGTGTGTATATGGGCACGTGCCCGAACAAAGAAGACTCCGAGCCAGCCTCGTGCGGTAACTTCCAGTGGAAGTCGATCTAGCGCGATACCCACGAAATATGGGGTGGAACCTCGGGCCTGACTACCGTATATTGTAGTCAGGCCCGATTCGTGTTGGAGGGGATAGTCACGGCGCGACCAGCTCACATCTTCCCGTTCACAGCGGTGGTCGGCCAGGAGACCCTGAAGATGGCGCTCCTGCTCAACGCTGTCGACTCCCGCGTGGGGGGCGTTCTCATCAGGGGCGAGAAAGGCACCGCGAAGTCGACCGCCGTTCGCGCGCTGGCGGCCGTCCTACCCGAGATGGACGTGGTCGATGGCTGCCGCTTCGCTTGCGATCCGGCCGATCCTGGATCGTGGTGCGCCGAATGCCGCGAGCGCCGCGAACGGGGTGTCCTGCCCAAGACCACCCGACGCTCGCGGGTTATCGATCTGCCGGTCTCCGCGACGGAGGACCGCCTCGTCGGCACACTCGACCTCGAGCATGCGCTCAAGCACGGTGAACGCGTCTTCGAACCCGGCTTGCTCGCTCAAGTCAACCGGTCGATTCTCTATGAGATCGGAAGAGCGTCGTGTA
>CAMTXY010000245.1:0-1185 GCA_947085795.1 uncultured Actinomycetes bacterium
CTCCGTCTGTCGGCGCTGCGGGCCAAATCCCGCGGATGATCCACGTATACACGGAATTGGGCCGGCCATCTCATAGTGACTAGGCGTATTCCGTGGGTGCCGCAGGTGCTATAATCCGCACCAGAATACTACTGCTGCTTGGAGGCCCGTGATGCGGAGCACCGCTGTGAAGTTCTCGGAGGATGTCGTCCCGCTCGGCGATATGAAGGTCAATCCTGGCAAGGTCGTGCGCCGGATCGACGAGACCGGCCGGCCGGTGCTGCTTACGAGCCATGGGCGCGGCGTCGCGGTGGTGCAGGCACTCGGCGAGTACGAGGCCGCACAGGATGAGCGCGACTTCATGCGTGCAGTAGTTGCCGGGCTCGCCGATATCGAGGCCGGGCGCGTCATGCCGCTCGACGAGGTCGTGCGCTCGCTGGGGCTTGACTGATGACGGCACGCTTTCGTGTCGAGTTCGCGCAGTCGGCGCGCGATGACCTGCGCGCCATCATGAACTGGTACGCTTCGCAGGACGTCCCACAGGTCGGCAGACGCCTCGCGCAGGAAGTCATCGACCGCGTACGCCAGCTCGAGACGTTTCCCGACAGCGGCAAGGCGGTCCCTGAGTTCGATACGACCTGGCTGCGCGAGCTCGAGCACCCGCCGTTTCGGATCGTCTACCGGCGCGACGAGGAATCGGTCACGATTGTCCGTGTCTGGCGGAGTGAGCGGCTGATGGATCCCGGCCTCGGAGTAAACGGCTAAGCGCATCGACGCGAGGAACCTCGCGCGCCTTCATCGCGCGGGCGAGCTCACGTGCGTCCGCGTCCCCACACCCGCTGAAGAAGCCGCCCGCGACCTCATACGCGTGCGCGAGGAGGTCAAGAGCGACAGACGGATCGCGCGCCAGCGGATCCGAAGCTTCCTTCTGCGCTACGGCAAGCGCTACCCCGGTCCCAACGACAAGTGGTCGCACCGCTTCGAGGTATGGATGCGTTCTTTGCGCTTCGACGAGCCGCTGGCCCAAGAAGCATTCTCGCACCTGATCGCCGCCTACTTCGTTCGTGACGCGCAGCTTGCCGAGATGGGCAGACGCATCGAAGATCTCGCGAAAGAAGAGCCGCTTGCGAACGTTGTTGCGCATGACCCGCAAACCGCGGCTCACAGCGCGTCCCTGCCGAGAATACCTCACCGCCGCGGTTTGTC
>CAMTXY010000246.1:0-3624 GCA_947085795.1 uncultured Actinomycetes bacterium
ATCGGCGCGGAGCGCGTCGACGTGGTCGTGCTGAACAATGCGCCGGTGCGTCTTGCATGGCGAGCGGTAGCCGAGGGTGAGGTCGTCTTCGGCGAGCATGCGGCGGAGCGTGTGGACTTCGAACTCGCCGCATGGAACCGGTACCAGGACTTCAAGCCGCTGCTCGATTCGATGGCGAGCGGGGTGCGGGAGAGGATCGCCGATGGCCGTTTCGGGACCTGAACTAGATCGCGTCGAGTCTCGGCTGCGTCACCTCGACGAGAGCGTGGCCGCGCTGCGTTCGCTGCAGCCGCTCTCGAAAGAGCGCTTGGACGAAGAGCAGCTCCTTCGGCTAGCGATCGAGAGGCTGCTCTACCTGTGCATCCAGGACGTCCTCGACATCGGCGCGCTTTTGCTTCGCTCGCGTGCCGTGCGGTCGCCGGAGTCGTACCGCGACGTCGTCACCCTTCTCGGCGACACCGGGGTTGTGGACAGCGCATTCGCCGAGCGGATCAAGCCGATGGCGGGGTTTCGCAACCTACTGGAACATAGCTACATGGAACTCGACCCTGTCCGGCTCGTCGAGTTCGCGGGCCGGACCGACGACTTCGTCGAGTTCGCGAGGCAGGTGGCGGCGTTCATGGCGCGTTGACACGAATACTGTGCGCAAGACAAGTTCTTGTGCACACAGTATTCTTGTAGACCTCGCATCCACGGAGCTTCCTGGCCGCCACGTGACCGGTGGTCAGCCGACGGTCAGCCGGAGAGTCGGTAGGCCTTCTCCCACGCGCCGATCGTATGGGATATCAACCGGGTCTCGGCGAAGCGGTGCGCCTCGGCGCCGATCCTCTCGCGCAACTCGTGGTCTCGCACGAGCGTCCGCAGGTACTTGAGCCAGTCTTTTGAGTTGACCGCGAGAAAACCGCTCTCCCCGTGGCGCATGCTGCTCGCATAGGGCGCGACCCGGGAGACCACCGACGGGATGCCGATCTTCGAGTACTCCAGGAACTTCAGGTCGCTCTTGCAGCGGTTGAACTTGTTGTCGATCAGCGGCGCCAGGCCGATGTCGAAGTTCGAGAGGAGCCCCGGGTACTTCTCGATGGGAACGCCCTCGAGGAACTTCACCTTAGGATGCGACGGCATCCAGTCCGTCGCCGCGCCGGCGAGCTGTAGCTCGACATGAGGGAACTCGTCTAGGATCTGCACGAGAGCCGACGCTATCATCCGCACGTCAGGCCTATGACCGGGGCTACCGGCCCACCCGATCACCAGTGGTTCGCCAGCGCGTGCCGTCGGCCTGCGCTCGGTGGGCCAGTGCTCGTCCGGAAGCATGTTCCGAAGAACCTTGACGTTGCGGTTCATCGTCTTCAAGGTCTCCGCCAACTCGGGCGTCGTGGTGGTGACCGTCTGCACGGCCCTTATCACCGCGGCCAGACCGTCGAGCCGCGGCCTGGTCCAGAATCCATACGCCGGATTCTCGGGGTGCAGCGTCCAGTAGTCGTCGTCCGTGTCAAAGACGGTCATGCCGCCTCGGGCGTTGACCGCGTTGACTAGATTGAGTGCGGCGGGCTGCCAGCCACATTGGAGAATCAGGACATCGCACGCATCGACCCACCCTGGATCGATTCTCTCGGTGAGCAGGACATCGTGTCCGAGCGCCTTGAGCGCCATCCCCGGAACGTGGCAGCGGTACCAGGCGATCCCCCACCAGGACTCCACGAGATACACGATCGACTTGGAGTCGTTTGCTTGCGGACTCTCGTCGACATGAACGTTCATCTTCGCTCCCTGCCGATATCGTGCGATGCGAACGGGGTGCCGGCGTGTTCCTCGGCGACGAACTCGACGAGCGCCAGGCGCCAGGCGCGCATCCGTACGCCAAGCGCCGCAGCCGCGCCGCAATCCAGCACCGAGTTGCGCGGCCTCCGCACCCTGGTCGCGAACTCGGACGCACCGGCCGGCCGGATCTTCTTGTCGAGTCCAGCGGCCTTCAGCGTGGCTTCGGCAAACTCGTAGCGCGAGCACCGCCCCGAGCCGGCCAGGTGATAAAGGCCGCTCGCGCCGACATCCACCAGGCCGAGGATACCGCATGCCAGATCGGGTGCGTAGGTGGGCGAGCCGATCTCGCCGGTCACGACCGCGAGGTCGCCGCCTGCGCGTGCGCGCTTCAGGATCTTGGCGGGGAAGTTCGCACCGCCGGGTCCGTACACCCATGCGGTTCGCGCGATGAGCGCGCGCGGGTGGGCCTTGGCGACGGCCAGCTCGCCCGCGAGCTTGGAGGCGCCGTAGACCGACAGCGGGTTCGGGGTGTCGGTCTCGATGTACGGACCGTCCTTGGCGCCGTCGAAGACGAAGTCGGTCGAGACGTGGACGAAGCCGAGGTCTGCGGCTGCGGCGGCCTCGGCGAGCAGTCGCGCACCGCGCTCGTTGACCGCGTAGGCGGTGTCGGGATCGTCCTCGGCGGCCTCGACGTCCGTGTAGGCGGCGGCGTTGACGAGCACGGCGTCGCGTGCGCCGGAAGCACCAGCGGCCTCGCCCGCGGCGAACCGCTCGACCCGCCGTGCGACGGCCGCAGGGTCGGTGATGTCGAGCTCCTGGCGGGACAGGGCCGTGAACGTGACGCCGCTTTCGGCGAGCACGCGGCGCAGCGCGGTACCGAGCATGCCGCCCGCGCCGGTGATCAGGAACGTGCGGGCCACCTTACGCGCGCTCCTCGTACCAGCGGCTGCGCCACTCGGCGAACTCGGCGGTGTGATGCTTGATCCTGGCCCACCACCACTCGTTGTCGCGATACCAGCGGATGGTCTCGCGCAGACCGGCCTCGAACTCCACACGCGGCTCCCACCCGAGCTCCTCGGCAGCCTTCGCGCACGAGATCGAATAGCGGCGGTCGTGCCCGGGGCGATCGGTGACGCGCTCGATGATCTCCTCGGCGAGCCCGAGCTCATCAAGGATGATCGAGGTGATCTCGCGGTTGGTGCGCTCGTTTCCGCCGCCGATGTTGTAGACCTCGCCGGGCCGGCCGCGCGCGAGCGCCGCCTCGATCCCGTCGCAATGGTCGTCGACGTGGAGCCAGTCGCGCACGTTGAGGCCGTCGCCGTAGAGTGGCAGGCGCTTGCCCTCCAGCGCGTTGGTGACGAACAGCGGGATGAGCTTCTCGGGATACTGGTACGGCCCGTAGGTGTTGGAGCCGCGCGTGATCACGACGGGCGTGCCGTACGTGGCGTGATACGCGAGCGCCTGCAGATCGCCGCCCGCCTTGCTCGCCGCATACGGGCTCGAGGGCGACAGGCGGTCGGTCTCGGAAAACGAGCCCGAGTCGATCGAGCCGTAGACCTCGTCGGTCGAGACCTGCACCATGCGCGCGATGTTGCGCTCGCGCACGACCTCGAGCAGCGTGTGCGTGCCGAGGATATCGGTGCGCAAGAACGCCTCGGGGCCGTCGATGGAGCGGTCGACGTGGGTCTCGGCCGCGAAGTTCACGATCGCATCGACGCCGCCCGCCGCGTCGAGAGCGGCATCGAGCGCACCGCGGTCGCGGATGTCGCCGCGCACGAAGGTGTAGCGCGGGTGCCGGTCGTAGCTGCGCTCGACGGGGCCGTACTTGGAGTGGTCGTCGACGCCCACCACCTCGTGCCCGGCCTC
>CAMTXY010000247.1:0-4300 GCA_947085795.1 uncultured Actinomycetes bacterium
CACGACGCTCTTCCGATCTGATCTTGAAACCGTCGAAGCCGTGGTACGGACCGGAGTAGTCCCACGAGTGCATCTGGCGGAACGGCACACCCATCTTGTGGTAGGCGTACTTCTCCTTGATGCCCGAGCCCACGAGGTCGGGCTTGAGGTGCTTCGTGATCTCCTCGAGCTCGTAGGGTGTGGCGTCGTCGACGATCATCGAACCCTCGGCCATGAGCGGATACGTGCGGTTGTACTCGTCCTTGTGGCCGAACTCGTAACCCGCGGCGATGATCTCCATCCCCAGATCCTCGTACGCGCCGATAACGTGGCGCGGACGCAGGCCGCCGACGTAGAGCATCACGGTCTTGCCCGCGAGCGCCGGTTTGTACTCGGCGATGATCGCGTCCATCTCAGGTCTCATCTTCTCGATGAGTGCCTCGCCGTTGGCTTTGATCGTGTCATCGAACTGCTCGGCGATTTCGCGGATCGACTCGTATATCTTGGTCGGGCCGAAGAAGTTGTACTCGACCCACGGTACGCCGTAGGTGTCCTCCATGTGGCGACAGATGTAGTTCATCGAGCGGTAGCAGTGGATGAGGTTGAGCTTGGACTTGGGCGCGTTGGCGAGCTCAGCCATGGTCGCGTCACCGGTCCACTGCGCGATGACCCGCAGCCCCATCTCCTCCAGAATCCGCCGAGAAGACCACGCGTCTCCGCCGATGTTGTAGTCGCCGATCATCGTGACGTCGTAGGGCGTGGTCTCGATCTCGGTCGCCTGCTTGTCGAACACGTGATCGCGAATCGCATCGTTTGCGATGTGATGGCCAAGGCTCTGCGAGACGCCGCGGAAGCCTTCGCAGCGCACCGGGACGACCGGCTTGCCGATGTCGGCCGTCTTGACCTTGGCCACGGACTCGATGTCATCGCCGATGAGCCCGACCGGGCACTCGGACTGCACCGAGATGCCCTTGGCGAGCGGGAACAGTCCGTCGAGCTCGTCGACAATCGTCGCCAGCTTCTTGTCGCCGCCGTAGACGATGTCGCGCTCCTGGAAGTCGCTCGTCACGTGCATGGTGCCGAAGGAGTCGATGCCGGTCTCACCGTTGTAGTAGTTGCGGCGGCTCCAGTTCGAGTACGCCCCGCAGCCCACGGGCCCGTGTGAGATGTGAATGACGTCCTTGACGGGACCCCACACCACGCCCTTGGAGCCGGCGTACGCACAGCCGCGGACCGTCATGACGCCCGGCCGGGACTTGACGTTGGACTTGACCGCGCAGCTCGAGCAGTCGCTGGTCGGGTCATTGGGCTTGAAGTGCAGCGCCCGGTCCGCCCGCGCCTTCTCGGGATATACCGAGAGAATCTCGTCGATGACCTTCTGTGTCTGATCGATCTTTGCCGAGGGGGTTGTCATGGCTACGCCACCGCCACGGATTCATCGACGATGTCTGCCTGCATGATGCCAAACTCCATGAGCAGCTCCACGAGCTCGTCTTGGGTTATCGGCGTGGGGATGACGAAGTTGGTGTTGTTGGCGATCTTCTGGGCGAGGTCACGGTACTCGTCGGCCTGAGCGTGTTGGGGGTTGTACTGCACGACGGTCTGACGACGGAGTTCTGCGCGCTGGACCTCGTTCTCGCGCGGGATGAAGTGGATCATCTGGGTCCCGAGTTTGGCGGCGAGCGCCTCGATCAATTCGTCCTCGCGGTCAGTGTTGCGCGAGTTGCAGATGAGGCCGCCCAGGCGAACGCCGCCAGATTGCGCGTACTTGAGGATGCCTCTGGCAATGTTGTTCGCCGCATACATGGCCATCATCTCGCCGGAGGTGACGATGTATATCTCCTGGGCCTTGCCTTCGCGGATCGGCATCGCGAACCCGCCGCAGACCACGTCGCCTAAGACATCGTAGAAAACGAAGTCGAGGTCGTCGGTGTAGGCGCCCTCCTCCTCGAGGAAGTTGATCGCGGTGATGACGCCGCGACCGGCGCAACCGACGCCGGGCTCGGGGCCGCCGGACTCCGCGCACTTGATGTCGCCGAAGCCGACCTGCAAAACCTCGTCGAGCTCGAGCTCTTCGACCGAGCCCGCTTCACGCGCCATGTCCATGACGGTGTTCTGCATCTTCTTGTTGAGGATCAGGCGAGTCGAGTCGGCCTTGGGGTCACAGCCGACGATCATGACCTTCTTACCGGCCTCGGCCAGTGCGGCCACCGTGTTCTGCGTGGTGGTCGATTTACCGATTCCACCCTTGCCGTAGATTGCGATCTGTCGAATCATTGCTCCTCCTTCAAGCCGTCTGGCGGGCTGAGAACCCGATCTTGGTGGCTTGCTGAAGCGCAACGAGCGTGCCAATTATACCAACGCTCTGACCTGCGGTTTTGTGGTTTCGTGGCAGGGAGTATGCGACATATTGGGAGTACGTCGCGACACAAATGTCGCGACGTTTCGAACGGGTTTCGAACCTCAGTCCTCGGAGCCGAAACACTCATCCTGCGACGGACACGCGCCGCACGACGGACGAGCTCAACCCTCGAAGCCTGGCCAACCGCAGAGCCGTTTGTAGAAGAACTTCTTCCAGCGCATGTCGCGGTCGTTGCCCTCGGCGAGCGCGGGGAAGTGGTGCTCGATGAGACGGCTCAGCTCGCTCCTCTCGGCAAGCCCCATTGCGCGCCACAGGTGACCGTCGGCAATCGAGGCTTGCGCGATCCACTCTGCGACCCGGCGCGCATCGGGGTCATCGGGCGCCGCCTCCGAGCAGAGCAGGTTGACCAACGCGAGATACTCGGCGGTCCGCTCCTGTGGTATGACGGTGGTCGCGTCCATACCTCTTGATACCACTTGCATGTTGCGAACCTGTGTCGGCGCCGTCCCCGGCTTTCGCCATGCGCGCGTGCCGCCGTCGCGATACGATGGTGACTGTCGATCATAAGGAGCCCCGATGTCCCGCCCGCGACTCGGCCACATCCAGTTCATCAACTGCCTGCCGCTCTACTGGGGCATGGTGAAGAACGACGTGTTGCTCGACGTGGACCTCGTGCGGGCGAACCCCGCCGAACTCACCTCGATGCTGCTCGCCAGCGAGCTCGACGTCGCACCGGTCCCCGCCATCGAGTACGCACGCCACGCCGAGGACCTGGTTCTCTTGTCCGATATCGCAATCTCGAGCGACGGGGAGGTCCAGTCGATCCTGCTCGTCTCGAAAGTGCCTGCCGAGGCGCTCTCGGGATGCACCGTCGCGCTGGCGAGCAACTCCCGCACGTCGCAGGTGCTCGCGCGCGTCCTGCTCGCCAAACACTGGCGCGTAGACGCCCGCTTTGTCGAGATGCCGCCGGATCTGCCCGCGATGCTGCGCGATGCCGATGCCGCTCTTCTCATCGGCGACGAAGCTCTGCGTACGCACTGGGAGCCGCCCGAAGATCTTCACATCTACGACTTAGGCTCGGAGTGGAAAGTATGGACCGGCCTGCCTATGGTCTATGCCGTGTGGGCGGTGCGCGCTCGATTCGCCGAGGAGAACCCGGGAGCCGTCAATGACGTCGCCGCGGCGCTCTCGAGCTCGCTCGCCTACTGTCGTGCTCACCTCGATGAGATCTCCTCCTACGCCGCGCGCTGGGAACATTTCGGAGCGCAGCAGTTCCGCAGCTACTTCGATGCGCTGCACTTCCGCTACGAACCACGTTACCGCGAGGGTCTGACACGCTTCCTTGATGAGGCCGTCGCCGTCGGCGCACTGGAAAGGGTTCCTTCGCCGCGCATCTTCGGGGAGGGTTGATGGCCCACAGCGTCGACCTCGCGGCCGTATCGAGCGGCGCGGCGCGCCTCACCGAAGAGCAGGCGCTCGCCCTGCTCGAGAGCGCAGATCTCCTCGAGCTTGCGTTCGCCGCCGACGCGGTCCGGCGACGTCTCGTGCCCGGCGACGATGTCACCTTCATCGTAGACCGCAACGTCAACTACACGAACGTGTGTGTGAGCGAGTGCCGCTTCTGCGCCTTCTTCGCGACTGCAGGCTCCGAGAGCGCCTACGTGCTCGGGCGCGAGGATCTCGCCGCCAAGGTCGCCGAGACGATCGAACTCGAAGGTACCGCGATCCTGCTCCAGGGCGGCATGCATCCGGACCTCAGGCTCGAGTGGTACGAGGAGATGCTCGCGGGCATCAAGGCCGACCACCCGTCGATACATGTGCACGGCTTCGGCCCGCCCGAGATCGTGCACATCGCGAAGCTCGCCGGCGTCTCCGAACGAGAGGTGCTTAGCCGGCTGCGCGCCGCAGGACTGGACTCACTGCCGGGCGGTGGCGCCGAGATCCTCGTGGACCGAGTCC
>CAMTXY010000248.1:0-6633 GCA_947085795.1 uncultured Actinomycetes bacterium
GGCCAGGTCGTGAGGACGGGTAGCTTGGTCAGGTCGACGTCATCGCCGCGCAGCACGACCTGTTGGACCGGCGCCTTGCTTCCCTTGATCTCCTTCGCTCCGGCGGTGGCGAGGTCCTTGAGGCCCATGAGCGCGTCGAGCTTTCCCTTCATGCTCGCCGGCAGATCGAGCGGCAGCAGATCCATGAGCTCGCGGGCCTTCGCATCGAGATCGCGCCACGTGCCCGTCTCGGCATCCGCACCGAGTGCCCACGCCATGCGGTCGTAGCTTCCCATGAGGTTGATCGCCACAGGCATCGCGTAGCGTTCGCCGGTCTCGCGGTCGACGGGATTCTCGAACAGCAGCGCCGGTCCGATCTGCTTGCTCACCCGGTCGGCTATCTCGCCTATCTCAAGGTTCGGATCGACGTCCGCCGTGATGCGGACCAGCTGACCTTTGTGTTCGAGCAGCGCGATGAACTCGCGCAGGTCCTTGATCGCCATTCGGACTACTCCTTGGCGGGTCGCGTACGGAACTTCGGATGATACCGCCCTACCAGATACGTGACCACAGGGGCGAGCAACGCCGCAGCACCGAGCGCGGTGGCCTGGATGAGGTCAAGGTCGTACTTGAAGCCCCACTTCAGATCCGGCAAGCGCCAGATCACCTCGGCGCCCCACGCCCACAGGAACCACGCCACCTGCAACGCGAGCGTGGACATGATCGCGAGGACCGTCGCTGGGCCGAGCGCGAACCATTCGCCGAGGAGCCCGTGCGTACGCGGCCCTTTCGGATCGCGCCGCAACAGCGGGTACACGCCGGCGGCGACCACGGCGGCGACAAGCCCGGCGAGTGCTGCGTCGGCCATGCGTAGGTTGAAGAAATGCTGGATGAGCGACTCGGTGTTGAACGCCGACAGCGACCAGTGGTGGCCGCGAATCACGAAGTACAAGCCGTTGTAGACAACGTAGTACGCGAGCACGCCTACGCTTGCGGCCACCCCGCCGCGCCACGATAGCGCGAACAGCGCCACGAGCGCGACGAGCGCGCCGCCGGCCAAGCCGAGCGCGAGCGGCAGACGCCCGGCGCGATCCTGCGCGAGCCGTGCGGTACGTGCGTCAGCAAGCACGGTGGCGACCTCGGCGTACGTGCTCGCCTGCCCGAGCGGATCGCCCGCGACGCCGAGCGCATCGAGGTAGCCCGCCGCGAACGAACGCGCCTGCGCATCAGAGAACGTCGCGGCTTCCTCACCGGCCGCCACGAGCATCTCGACGCGCGCACGACCCTCCGCGTGCCGAGGCACTGGTACGCCGAGAAACGTTGCAAGCGTCGGTGCGATGTCGGTCTGCGAGATCTGTCCGCGCGCAAGTGCGGCGGGCGGGCCGATGAACAGCGCCGGAACACGTGTGACCTCGGGTTCCCACCCGCCGTGTCCGCCTGCGTCCACGTGTCCGTGATCCGCCACGATCACGAACAGCGTGCGGTCGTCCTGTAGCGCCTCGACGAGCCGCCCGATGTCGTTGTCGATGAGACGCGCGGCCTGGACGTACTCGTCGGAGTCCCCTCCGAAGTCGTGTCCGGCCTTATCGGTATCGGGCAGGTGCACCACCATCAGGCTCGGATCGGTCGCTTCGGCCAGGGCGATCGCCTCGTCGACATACGTCGCGGACATGTACTTCTTGGTCCACTCACGGAAGAACGTCGCCTGTGCCCGATCGGCAGCATAGAGCGTGACGAAGTCCTCGGGGGCCGACACGGCAACGGTCAACCCCGACGAGAGGGCCGTGTCGAGCATAGTCTCGACCGGCACGGCGCCTTCGAACCAATTGGTCGTGACTCCGGAGACGTCCGGCGAGGCGCCGGACAGGATCGTGGTCCAAGTCGGGTAGGACAGCGATGGCTGCGGTGTGACCGCGACCATATCGCCGCCGTACTGGCGCAACGTCCGCACGTGCGACATCTGCTCGGTCGCGTCGAGTCTCAGACCGTCGACGATCACGAGCACGGCCCGCGGGGTCGCACTCGTCTCCTTCGCGGGAACGTCTGTGGCGTCTGCGACCCATGGGCGCTCGTAGTCGCCGAACGGTGTGTGGTAGGAAACCACCTGATTCCACGAATAGCCTGCGAGGAGATAGGCGGCATACGCGGCCAGGAGACACACCGCTAACGCCGCGGCACCGGCGATCCACGCGAGACCCCGCATCATGCCGACCCCTCTCCTATGTCGCCGTCCATCCAAGGTGAACCTCGAGCGCGTCGAGTGTGTTGATTCCCCGCCCGTCGGCATGCATCTCTTGGCGGTCGATGAGCACCGGCGTCATCCCGACCGACGAGGCGCCTAAGACGTCGGCGTAGTGGTGGTCACCGACATGTACCGCCTCGCGCGGCGCGATGCCCAGCCGCGCACACGCGAGTTCGAAAATCCTCGGGTCAGGCTTGTGAAGTCCCACATCCGCCGAGGATACCACCGTGTCGAGCAGGACGCCGAGTCCGAGCGCGTCGAGTAACCCGGTAAGCCGCCCATCCCAGTTCGAGATGACGCCGATGAGCATCCCACGCCCTTTGAGCCGCGTGATCGTGGGCACGACGTCTTCGTAGGCGCGCCACCGATCCGAACGGCCGAACTCGTCGTAGACGCGCTGCGCGAGTTCCTCGGCATCCTGTTCGAAACCGAGTCTGCGGGCGAGCAACGAGTACATGCCCACCCACACATCGCTCGTCTCACCCTCGCTGGTCCAGAAGGTGTCGTCTTCGCGATACCGGTCCTCGTAATACGCGTCGACGAGCGGCATGAGGGCGTCGATGGCCGCCAGGTCGCGATCGTGTCCCGCCTCGGCGAGCACCTGCCGACAGACTTCGGACACGCTCGGGTAAGGGTAAAGCAGCGTGTTGCCAACGTCGAAGAAGACCGCGCGGGTCACCGCATCAGTCCCGGTATACAACGATGTCTTCAGGGAGCTGACGACCAGGCGCAACCGGATCCTCGATCGAATAGCCGACTGAGACCAGCGCGATGAGGACCCGGTCGTCGGGCACCCCGAGCATCTCGCCGATCTCATCGCGCACCCAGAACGAGAACGTCAACATACACGCACCGAGTCCCAGCTCGGTGGCGACCAGCAACATGTTCTGAATCGCCGCACCCATGGAAAGGTGCTTGTTGAGGCGCGCGAAGTCATCGTCGACCCGGGGCGCGGTACACGCGATGACGATGGGGGCACCCCCGAGCTCGCTGTACCAGCGCAGCACATGCTCGTTCATCTCGTGTCCAAGAACGACCATGTACTCCTCGAGATAGTACGTCCCCTGCACCATGATCTCACCGAGACGCTTACGACTCTCACCGGAAGCGATGTAGAACCGCCAGGGCTGTTCGTTGAAAGCCGAAGGCGCCAGGGACGCCGCGTATACCATCTTGTCGAGCAGTTCGCGTGGTACCGGATCCGGCCGGTACGCCCGTATCGAGTGTCTGTTCTCCAGCACCTCGAACAACTGCATCATGATCCTCCGCTCACATCTCGACTCCGGTCGACTGCCGCGAGCACACGTTCGCACACCGTCTGCGCGGCCGACGCCGAACCGATGGCCGCCATGTTCACCGACATCTGTTCAATCCTTCCGGGGTGTGCTGACAAGAAGCGTGCCTTGTCGAACGCGTCTTCCTCATCCCGAGCGAGCAATCCGGCCCCATGGTTCACCACCTGGTCGGCATTGCGAACCTCGTGTCCTGGAACAGGCGGGCACAGGATGACTGGGGTTCCCGCCGCCATCGCCTCATGCATACTCCGACCACCCGGCCGTGCGACGAGCACGTCCGCTGACCCTATTATTGTACCCGTATCTTCGCTCGAATCGAACACTTCGATGAGGTCGTGTGGGATGCCGGGTGCTTCGAAGCGGCGTCTGAGACGATCGTCACCCCCTGTTATCGCGAAGACCCGGATGCCGGCCGCCGCGAACGCCGTGACCAGCTCGACGACCCCCGGCATGCCTGCCGAGGCGCGCACCGCTACGCTGAACCGGTCCGGCATGCCGAATCGCCGGGGCGAAAACACCCGCGAGCCCTCGCTCTCAGGCTGCAGTGGGACCGGGATGCCCGAGACGACGATCCGATCCCAGGCGACGCCCCCCAGTACAAGATCCTCTCGCGATTCCTTGCAAGCGACGAAATACAGATCCGTCGCAGGGTGGAGCCATACCCCGTGCGGCGCCAGATCCGTCACGAGCGTCCCGCTCACGTACCCATGTGACGCTTTGAGTTCCGATGCGACTCCTCCTGCGAACGGGAAGGTCGAGACCACCGCGTCAGGTGCGAAAGCGCGCATGAAACCGCCTGCCGCACGCACGGCTCCCTGCTCCAGCTCGCGCACCGCGGCGTCATTCGGGTACGCTCGTACCAGGTCGCCGAGACCACCTGAGATCGAGGGGAAGAAGTCGTCGGAACGCTCGTACCCGAACCGCGCGAGCACGGCCAGGCTCGGAGCGAACTCCTCCAGGAAATCGACCACTCGTACCTCGACTTCGCCGGAATGCCTTCGCTCTAGGTACGCCGCGAGCGCTTGCGCGATCGAACGCTGACCCCCGCCGAAGGACCCACCCAACACCGCGACACGACACACACCCGTCATGGGGTCGATGCCTCTCGAATCCGCCGATCCCGTGGTGTGAGTCTATCAGCCCGCGCTCGCCACTGCGCGATGCTTCACCAGAGTCACGACCGTTCCCCCGGCAAGGGCAGTAGTGAAGACGACCGAATCCATGAGTGCGCGCATGAACATGATGCCGCGACCGCCCGCAGCGTACAGGTCGTCGCTGCAGACGTGCTCTCCGTTGAAGCCGGTGCCCACATCGGTCACATCGATGACGATGCGATCCTGAAACGCGTGGATTCCGACGGTCACCAGACCCTGTTCATCGACCGAACCGTGGCGGACCGCGTTCGCAAGAGCCTCCCCGAGGGCCACCTTTATGTCGAACAACGCGGCGTCGGTAAAGCGAAGGGGGGCCAACAGGTCACAGACCTGCTCCCTGATCTGCGCGAGATTCTCGACACCGGGCTCCATGACCAAGCGTCGACTCCAGAGCTGGGTCGCTTCTTCCTCGATCCTGTCGAACCCACCCAAAGCGCCCGCCACGTCGACGCTCGAACACAACGACGGCGCGACCAAGGCAATCCTCGACACCTCGAGGATGCGGCGGATATCCCGGTTCGCACCCGCCAGCACGACCCTGCCGTCATGTTCCTGCAGTCTGCGATCGAGCCAGACGAGCAGTCCCAGCGCCGAGGAATCGGCGTACGTGACCCCGGATAGATCGAGCACGATGTTCATGAAGCCCGTCTCGACCAACCCGTCGAGAGCTTCACGTAGCTCCGGCACCACGGCGATATCGATATCGCTGTCGATCCGACATACTCCCGCTTTGAGATTTTCGTACCGTTCGATCGTGAATGCCATGACCTGTGTCGGAAAGCGCACCGCGAAGGTACGTCATGCGCTGCCCGATGACTCCTGTTCCTTCAGGCGAACCGCCAACACGGCCGCGTCATCTCTCAGATTACCCGGAACGAACGCATCCAACGCACTCAGAAGCCCATCTACGACTTCGGCGGCCGTCGAACCCTTCGCGAGCGCACGCCTCACACGTCCCTCTCCGAAGAATCTGTTCCCCCGTCGGGCCTCCGTGACGCCGTCCGTGTACAACAGGACGAGGTCACCGTGTTCGAGCACTACGGCCGCTTCCTCATATGCCGCGTCGGAGAACGCGCCCAGCAGCGGCCCCGTGGTGCCCAGCCGCTCACTCGTGCCGGGACCGGTCCTCCACAGCAGTGCCGGCGGATGACCGCCGTTCGCGTAGCGCAGCGAGCCCGTGCCGGTGTCAATCATGCCGACCCACAGCGTCACGATATCGCTCGGCTGACCCGACTCCGCAATCATGCGGTTCACTTCGGAGAGCACCCTGTCCGGCCCCAGTCCGGCCGCTACAAGCGCCCGGACGGAGAACTTGATCATCGACGTCTTGGTAGCGGCTTCAACGCCCTTGCCGCAGACATCACCGATCGCGAGGACGACCGATCCGTCGGGCGCCTTGAACAGATCGAAGTAGTCGCCCCCGATCTCCGCTTCCTGACCGGCGGGAAGGTACACGCTGGCCGCCTCGATCTCGGGGTACTCGGGAAGCGACTGTGGCAAGATGCTCTCCTGCAGGATCGATGCGACACGATGCTCCTTGCCGTACAGATCCGCGGTGTCGATCGCAAGAGCGGCCTGCGAGGCGAACGTGTGCAGAAGATCCATGTCCTCTTCGCTGAAAGCAGCGGGTCGCGTGGAAAAGACCGTCAGCACGCCGAGGCTCCTGCCGCGCGCCAGAAGCGGGACGGACACCAGCGATCTCAACCCCTTCTCCTGTGCGGCGGCGGGCAGTCCTTCGCTTGCGCTGACGAGATCGTCGATCTTCACCGGTTCTCCGCCGCTGAAGACATGCCCGGGAACATCCTCCCCGGGCAGGCACCCGTAGTGCAGCATCTCGTTGGAGATAAGTCCACGCGCCATCACTGTGGCCACCACGTGGCGCGTCTCGTCGTATTCCATGAGTGAGACCGCATCGGCCGTGAAGATCTTCTGAACCACGTCGAGCACGCGATTGAGTACGACC
>CAMTXY010000249.1:0-4055 GCA_947085795.1 uncultured Actinomycetes bacterium
ATCGTGTCGAACGCATGGATCGCGCCCGCACGCCGGACCGCGACGACGGCCGCGCCGGGACGCCTGGCGAAGAGATTCCCGTTGGCGCGGGCGACATAGCCCGCGCGGTCTATGACGGCTTTCATCTCGCTCGTCACGTCGGCGAAGTACACCGGCGACGCCAGCACGATGCCATCGGCGCCGACGAGCGCTTCGATCACGACGTTGCCGAAATCGTCCCGCCCGTGGCAGCGGCCGTCGGCCTTCCGATAGCACACTCCGCATGCGGTGCAGCCCTGAATCGTCTGTCCGGCGGTCTGGATGTGTTCGCACTCGATGCCCGCCTCGAGGAGCGGCTCGAACACCATCTCGACGAGTGCCGCTGTGTTGCCCTTGACGCGCGCCGAACCATTGACCGCAACCACCTTCATGCTGTCCTCCTCGATGCCGGGATGTCAGGGGTAGGAACCTCCTGGTCCGCTTCGAACGATACCGCACCGGAAGCGCTGGTTGGGCGAGTCCGCCGACCGGAGCAGGACTTCAGACGAGCGAAGCCATGCGGAGCCAACCATCCCTGCTCCGCACACGCCGTACCGCCGTTCGCGAGCAGGATCCACCGAGCGCCAGGAAGGGCTCCGGTCGGAGTGAGGTCATGGGGTGAGGCGACCTCGCCGATACACTGCGCACGTTTTGCGGAATCTCCGCCCAGTGTTGCGCTTAATCCGCAAGGCGCGGACTGCGCCTTCCACCCGAGATTACCTCCCCGGCGCCGTCGGGTTGAAGCGCTCGTTCGACGCCAGCTCACAGCTTCTTCTTGAAGCCCGTCCAGCGTGCAGCGAAGCCCGCCGCTTCGTATAGGGCCAGCGCATCGTCGCGACACGTCTCCGTCAGCAGAATCATCTGGTTGCATGCGTATTCCGGCGCAAGCTGATTCATGTCTATGGCATCCGCGTCTACCAAACACGAGAACGCAATCCGGATGAACAAGTCCTCCTCGAGCCCGTCCATCACCAATCTGGCATACTCGCTCTCTATTTCCGCGGCCGATGGTATCCACGCCAGCACCGAGCGCACTTCGTCCAGACCCTCAAGGACACCCGCAGAATCGGCAAACTCCGTCGCCTGAACAAACTGGCTCACGGAGTCCTTGCTGAGCAGCCCGCCATGATGACCAAGAATGAAGTACGCGAGGTACAGATGGGCACCGACAGCAAGGCGAGTGCTCGTTCGTTTGTGATCTACGAAGGCGGTACTCCGCTTCTTCGGGTTGCTGCCCGCAACGTGAAGATACTGCTGGAACTCAGGGCGATACTTCCCAACGTCGTGCAGGAGTCCTGCGGCACGAGCCAGTGCTCCTACACCTACTCTCTCGCCGAATTCACCAGCGAGCCTGCCCGCACACACCAGGTGATCGAGAAGCGGATGCCACTCCCCCCTTCGCACCAGCGGTATGTACCCAGTACGCCATCCGGCATCGCCTCGCAAGACTCAAAATTCGGACTTGTACCGAAGCCTACCGGATTCCTTTGGCATTATCCTGACGCACCCTACCCGTTCCAGAGGTAGCCGATGTTGCGCACGGTCTCGAGCCGCTTGCCGAGCTCGGGGCTTATCTTCGCGCGCACGCGCCTGATGTGGACGTCGACCGTGCGCGAGCCGCCATAGTAGTCCGAGCCCCACACCCGGCGCAGTAGCACCTCGCGGCTGTATGCCCTGTTGGGGTGCGTGACGAGGAATGCAAAGAGGGCGTACTCGAGGTATGTGAAGTCGATGGGAGTGCCATCGAGGTACGCCTGGTAGGTAGCGAGGTTGATCGTGAGATGGTCGATGCGCAGGAGTTCCTGCGATCCGGCCTCCTCACCAGGCCAGAGCAGCGCCCTCGCCCGTGCGGCCAGCTCCTCGGAGGACGCGCCACGCACCAGGAAATCGGCACCCGTCCTCGTGGGCATGCGGAAGCTGGCGAGCGCCGCTGCCTCAACGAGGAGGAATATCCGGGTCTCGTATCCCCCCGTTCATCGCCTGCTCGACCGGCTCGACGAGCGGCTCGGGATCGCGGCTACCGTCGATGACGACCAGGCCGACCTCGTCAGCGGCCAGACAGCCCGCGAGCTCGCCCCCTGTGCTCTCGGTCATCGTCACGTCCAGCGCATCGCGCTGCGTGCCCATGCACTCGTATGAGTGTCGTCTGAGGCGATAAGGACCCGTTTCATGTGCACAGTGTAGCGCTCCCTGCCTTTCAGCCAACGAGAACGGCTCCAGCCGGCACGTCTGCGCGTCCCCTAGAGAATCGACAGGTACTTGTCCTGCTCCCACGAGGTGACGTACGCCTTGTACTCGTCCCACTCGGCCTTCTTGTTCTTCACGAAGAACCGGTGGACGTGGTCGCCGAGGATCTCCTTCATGGTGTCGGACTCCTCGAACAGTTTGATCGCCTCGCCGAGGTTTTCCGGGAGCATCTTGATGCCTGCGGTCTCGAGCTCCTCCTCGGTCATGTGGAAGATGTTGTTCGTGGCCTCGGCGGGAAGCTCCAGCCCCTCCTCGATACCCTTCAGACCGGCGCCGAGCATTACGGCGAATGCGAGGTACGGGTTGGCGGCCGGGTCGGGAGAGCGCAGCTCGATGCGGGTCGCATTCTCCTTGCCGGGCTTGTACATCGGCACGCGCACCATAGCGGAGCGGTTGCGGCGCGCCCAGGTGATGTAGACCGGAGCCTCGTAGCCGGGAACCAGGCGCTTGTAGGAGTTGACGAACTGGTTCGTGACGGCGCAGAACTCCGGTGCGTACTTGAGCAGGCCGGCGATGTAGCGCTTGCCGACGGTGCTCAAGTTGTAGCCCTGCGGGTCGTTGGCGTCAAAGAAGGCGTTACCGTCCTTGTTGAACAGGCTCTGATGGGTGTGCATGCCCGAGCCGTTCTCGCCCTGGATCGGCTTGGGCATGAAGGTCGCGTACACGCCGTTGGCATACGCGATCTCCTTGACGGTCAGGCGGTAGGTCATGACGTTGTCGGCCATGCTGAGCGCGTCGCAGTAGCGCAGGTCGATCTCGTGCTGCGACGGGGCGACCTCGTGATGCGAGTACTCGACCGGAATGCCGAGCTTCTCGAGGGCAAGAACTGTGTCACGGTGCAGGTCGGAAGCGACGTCGAGGGGAGTAAGGTCGAAGTAGAAGAGCTCGAGCTCTGGGCCGACGTACATCGTGTATCCCATGTCCGCGGCCTTCTTGAGCGTGCGCTTCAGGATGTAGCGGGGGTCGCCGTCGAAGCCCATGCCTTCTTCGAAGGCGGACTCGACCTCGGTGTCGGTCACCGCGAAACTCTTCAGAAATCCGAGAACATCGGTGAACCAGAACCTCACGAAGCGGATACCGCGCTCCTCGAGGGTCTTGAGTACGTAGTCCTTGTCGAACGTTGGGTTCATACCACAACCTCCTTGATAGACCGACACGACTGCCGGGCGGGCCTTCTTCCGGCGGTTTGTGTCCACTGGATGTACGTAGGGTACGGCCCGTATGTTTCGTTATTGCCAGCCTTTCGACCGATTCTTGGCCGTCTGCATGTTTTTTGCGCATCTCAAGCGCTACAATCGCACGAACCTGCATCCGGCAGTGAGCGAGGAGGGTCCCCCATGAACCTACAGCGCCCGAACGGCACTGACGTCACCCAGACATCAAACCGCTCGCGAGACGTGGTGCCCGGCTCCGGCATCTGTTCCCGTTGTATCGACGGATGCCGCGGCAACTGCGAGATCTTCAAGTCCTCGTTCCGGGGACGCGAGGTCATCTACCCGGGTCCCTTCGGCGAGGTCACCGCCGGAGGCGACAAGGACTATCCGATCGACTACAGCCACCTGAACATCCTCGGCTACGCGTACGGCGCGAAGGGGCTGCCCGAGGGCGTGGAAGGCAACCCGGACACGACGCTCTTTCCCTTCGCAGACACCGTGACCGTGTTCGGCACCGACCACCCCGTGAAGATGAAGGTGCCGGTGTTCACCGGGGCACTCGGTTCGACCGAGATAGCTCGCAAGAACTGGGAGCACTTCGCCATCGGCGCGGCGATCAGCGGCATCTCGCTCGTG
>CAMTXY010000250.1:0-2649 GCA_947085795.1 uncultured Actinomycetes bacterium
CTGAGCAAGCTTTGGTCGTGGGGCGGATTCGCACAGACCTTGAATCCATGATGGGGACCCGCATGCGTCTGCGCGCGAACATGGGTCGCTCGAAGATCGTTGAACGTCAGGGGGTCCTTGAGCAGACACACCCGAGTCTGTTCGTGGTGAAAGTGGAGGAGAAGCGTGAGCGTACCGCTCGCGTGTCCTACAGCTACGTCGACGTCCTCACCGGCACGGTGGAGCTCACGCACTGTGAGAGCGGTGAGAACCTGCTTCCCTGGCTGAACTGAGCCCCCATGCCGGAGATGCCGTCGACTGGCGCGGGGAGTTCTCCCCGCGCCGTCGTGTCGTAGGGCCCCCGATGCCCCCCATCCTGACCGTCACCGCACCCGCCAAGGTCAACCTCTATCTCGAGGTCGGCGGAGTGCGCCCCGACGGCTATCACGACGTCGTGACGGTGCTGCAGACCCTCGCGCTGCACGACACGCTCACCTTCGCACCTTCCGACGGCCTCGAGGTCGTCTGCACACCCGATCTCGGCATGCCCGCCGAGGAGAACCTCGTCCACCGCGCGGCTCTTGCGCTCGCGCACGGGGTGGCGCGGCCCCCGCATGTGCGCATCGAGGTCGACAAGGCGATACCGTCGGGCGCGGGCCTCGGCGGCGGCAGTTCGGATGCCGCGGCCGCGCTCGTGGGACTCGCAGCGCTGTGGGGGATCGCCGCGGACGCCCCGGTGCTCGCGCGGGTCGCAGCCGCGCTTGGCGCGGACGTCCCCTTCTTCTTCACCGGCGGCACGGCCCTGTTCACCGGGCGCGGCGACGTGCGTGTCGCGCGCTACCCCACCCCCGAACTCGACATCACTCTCGTCAAACCGGCGCCATCGCTCCCTACCGCGGCGGCCTACGTCGCGTTCGACCTACTCGGTCCACCGCCCGCCGGCGATCCGGAGGCGATGCGGGCAGCGTGCGAGAGCAACGACCCGCGGCGGGTGGCCGCGGCGCTCCACAACAACTTCACGGATGTCTCGGCGGGGCTGGTGAGTGAGATAGCCGACGCGCTAGCATGGTCTGCAGCGGCCGAAGGCGTGCTCGGTGTCGCGATGGCCGGAAGCGGTTCGGCGACGTTCGCGGTGTGTGCCGACGCCGGTGGCGCCGAGACCGTGGCCGACGCGGCACGACGACAGGGATGGTGGGCGGTCGCGACGCGGACGACCGGATCGGGCGCACGCGTGCACCACATGCCGAGGGAGCAGCTGTGAAAGTCGACGCGGTCGTGCTGGCGGGTGGCGACGGGGCGGTCATCGACCCGAACTCGAGGTTCAAGGGGCTGCTGCCGGTCGCCGGCAAGCCGATGGTCGAGTGGGTCGTCGACGCGCTGCGTTCGGCGCACGGCGTCGCGGAGATCGCCGTGGTGGTTCCCAGCGCCGAGGACCTCGGCGCGTGGGTCGATAAGGTCGACAAGCTCGTGGTCTCAGACGGGTCGTTCATCGAGAACATGCTCGCAGGGATAGGTGCGTTCCGAACCGACCGGCCGGTTCTCGTCACGACCGGGGATCTGCCGGCACTCACCCCGGAAGCCGTCGATGACTTCATCGAGCTGTCACTCGTCACGGGTGCGGACTTCACCTACCCGCTCGTCTCGAAGGCGGATATGCTCGACCAGTTCCCGGGCAGCGACCGCTCGTTCATCCGGCTCGCCGAAGGCGAGTACACCGGCGGCAACATGATGATCGTCAACCCGTTTCTCGTCGACCAGAACCGCGACATCGGACAGCGGCTGTTCGACACGCGGAAATCGGCCCTGCGCATGGCGCGGACGATCGGGTTCCGTTTCGTCGCCAAGCTCGTGCTCGGACGCCTGCAGATCCACGAGGTCGAGGCGAAGATGGGAGAGGTCCTCGGGGGCAGGGGCGCGGCGGTCTACACGACTCACGGTTCGATAGGCGCGGACGTCGACAAGCCCATCGACGTGATCGTCGCCGAACGCGTTCTGTACGCAGAATCCGGTAGGAGCCGCAAGAGAAACACAGAATAGTACGACTACGGGTCGCGATTCGCGACTTGCGATCGGTGGACGGAGGGGAGCCGACCAGTCTCGCAAATAGGGGGGACGAGCATGGACATCACGAAAGTCACGCTGCGCCCGGTAGCCATGAACAAGGTGTGCGCGATCGCCAGCATCGTCATCGATGACGCCTTCGTCATCCACGACCTGCGCGTCGTCAACGGTGACAAAGGTCTGTTCGTCGCGATGCCCTCGCGCAAACTGCCCAATGGTGAGTTTCGCGACGTCTGTCATCCGATCAACACGGAGACCCGCACGCGGATCCAACATGCGGTCCTCGAGCAGTTCCAGGTCGATGACGGCGATCGACTTGTCGGCGGGATCGGTCACGTACGCAAGATCCGCGAGTGGGCTGGTCGCCAGGCGCGCCGTGGTCTGGTCGCCGTTGTAGACCGCCACCGTGCCGCGCGGCACGAAGCCGTTGGCGCCCGCTTCCAGCACATGCAGCGTGCCGGCGCTGTCGAGGATCAGCAGATGCTCACCGTGGGCGTCGAAGGCATGCTGGCGGCGGTTGACCGTCGCGCCCTGCTTCCAGTCGCTCGCGGTGGCCGTCGCCGCGAGCGGATCGATGGCATACAGCGTGTCGCCGTCGGCGGCGCCCGC
>CAMTXY010000251.1:0-8679 GCA_947085795.1 uncultured Actinomycetes bacterium
CGAGCCTGCTCAGTTCGATGTGGTCGTGACGGAGAACATGTTCGGCGACATCCTCTCCGACGAGGCGTCGATGCTCACCGGATCGCTCGGGATGCTCGCGAGCGCCTCGCTCGGCGACGGGACCGCGCTCTACGAGCCGAGCCACGGCAGCGCGCCGGACATCGCGGGTCAGGGGATCGCCAACCCGCTCGCGATGCTGCTCTCGGTCGAGATGATGCTGCGCCACAGCTTCTCGATGCACACCGCGGCGGACGCCCTATTCGCTGCTATCGAGCGCGTGCTGGCCGACGGCTGGCGCACGCGTGACATCGCGGACGCGACCACGCTGCCGCAGCGGACCGTGGGCACGAACGGGATGGGCGACCTCATCTACACGCAGCTGGGGGACTAGCTCCTGTGTGGCTCCGAATCCTTAAAGGCGTTGTCTATCGCAATCGCGGGTCGTTCCTGCTCACCCTGGTCTCCGCAGTGGTCGGGGCGACGCTCGTGGCGAGTTTGGGGTCGCTCGCGTCCGGCATCTCGGCCAAGATCGGCTCGGAGCTGAAGAGCTACGGTGCGAACATCATCGTGAAGCCGTCGGGTGTTGCGCTGCTCTCGGAGGACGATCTCGTCGCCGTGAAATCCTCGATCTTCTGGCGCTACAACATCGTGGGTGTGACACCCTTCCTGCACTCCGAGGCGGTAATCACGGGGCCTGCGGGGTCGGCCCAAGGCGTTGTCTCCGGCACGTGGTTCGACAAGCAACTGCCCGTCGAGTCCGATTTCAGGACTGGTCTGAAGACCACGGCTCCGTATCTGAGCATCGAAGGCACGTGGCCGTCGGACACCGACGCGCCGGAGGTCGTACTGGGTAGGCGGCTCGCAACCCGGCTGGGCAGCGGCGTGGGCCAGTTCGTGCTCGCGGACATCGGCGGAGTGCCCACGACGCTCACAGTCACCGGCGTCATGGAGTCGGGCGGTGTCGAGGACGAGGCGGCTTACGTGCCGCTCGCGTACGTGCAGTCCGTCAGCGGCCGGCAGGGACTCGTGTCGCAGGCGCTCGTGAGCGCGGTGACCACGCCGCTCGACGACTTCGGGCGGCGCGACCCCGCGACGATGACGAGACGCGAATACGACAAGTGGTACTGCACCGCGTACGTGACTTCGGTCGCCAAGCAGGTCGAGGAGACCGTGAGGGGCTCGACGGTGCGTCCGGTGTGGAAGGTCGCCGAAGCCGAAGGGACGGTGCTCGGGCAGCTCTCGTGGCTCATCTACGCGCTCGTCGCGCTGGCGATGGTGGCCGCGACGCTCGCGGTGTCCACCACGCTCATGGGAAACGTCATGCGGCGTCGCGGTGAGATCGGGCTCCTCAAGGCCATCGGCGGGGAGCCGCGGCAGGTGGCATCCATCTTCCTGGTCGAGGCCGGCTCCGTGGGGTTGCTCGCCGGGCTCATCGGTTGGGGGCTCGGAAGCCTGCTCGCCGACTACCTGGGGCTCGCGATCTTCGGCACGCCGTTCGAGTTCGGCGGGCAGCTGTTCGTGCTCTCGATCGCCGCCTCGCTGCTGGTGACCATGGTTGGCGCGTGGGTCCCGTTGAGAGAGGGGCTCAGGGTGCCTGCGGGCGAGGTGATGCGCGGATGAGCGCGGCGAAGGCCAGGTTCGTTATCCGCGTGCTGGCCGCGTCGATCCTCAACAGGAGGAGCCGGCTGCTGCTCGTGATCGCGGCGCTCACGCTCGTGGCTATGCTCGTGGCCACGCTCGTCTCGGTGTCCTCGGGAGTGGGCGCGCAGCTCGGCGAGGGGTTGAAGCAGTTCGGGGCGAACCTCACGGTGGCGCCTCCCGCTCATGTGGTCGGCGTGGGGGACCTGGAGACCGGCGAGCTCGAGCGCCTCGTCGACCCAGCGCAGATCGAGCCCGTGCTCGCCTCCACGCCCCGGGTCGAGTCGTTCCACCCGCGTGTCGAGATCCCACAGCGCGTCGGCCAAGTCGACACGAACTTGATCGGCATCCCTTCAGCGGAGATCTCCGCGGCGCAGTGGAAGGTCGACGGCGCGCCGCCGGGGTCCGGGCAGGTGCTCGTCGGCCGTGACGTCGCTAAACGCTTAGGGCTCGTGGTTGGTTCCGTCGTGGAGGTGGCCGGGGTGTCGTGGACGGTCTCGGGCGTGGTCGAGAGCGGTGCGGAGGAGGATGAGGCGCTGATCATCACGCTCCAAGATGCGCTCGTGCTCGCCGGCGGCGGGGTCTCGCGCTATCTCGTGCGGGCCGACGCCGACGCCCTCGACGATGTCGTGGCGGCGCTGGGACAGGCGCTGCCGGGGATCGAGGTGCGCACGCTGCGCCAGGTCGCCGCGTCCGAAGGCCGCCTGCTGGAGCGCGTCCGGATCCTGCTGCTGACAGTCACGCTGGGTGTGGCTGTCTCGGCGGCGATCGCGGTGGGAACGACGCTCAACCTCGTGGTGCTCGAGCGCGCCGAGGAGATCGGACTGCTCAAGGCGATGGGGGGCACCTCGGGCCTCGTCGTGGGCTACTTCCTGCTCGAGCAGCTGTCGTCGGCGCTCGTCGCCGGACTGGCGGGGTTCGTCCTGGGGACCGTGGCGGCGCAGGCCGTTTCGCTCACCGTTTTTGAGTCGGCCCTACCGGTCTCGGCAATCGCGTTCGGGGCTTCACTGGGAGTCGCGCTGTCCGTGGTCGTTCTCGCCGGTGTCGCGCCGGTGTTCCGTGCCTCGCGCGTGGAGTCGGCCAACGCGCTGCGTGGGCTGTGAGCCTCTACTCCACGAAGCATCTGAGATTCACGGCTGAAACAGGCGTCGGTGACCCTCTGAGCCGGGATGACCCACCGGACCTCGCCTCATCGTGCCCCGAAACAGGTGCAAGTCATCAGAGAAGACCCTCCGCAGGCTCGGTGCGCTCGCCGCCAGTTCGACCCTGGCGGCGCGTAGATTGATGCGATATCGTGGCAAAGGGTCGGACTCAGGACCTCAGGACCGAGCCGGGGGACCTTCGTGGACAATCGAGGTGAGGGAGGCAGGCGCATGGGACAGGGAGTGAAGGAAGAAGGCGGCGGGCAGGTTGTGGGAGGGCTTCAAGGTGAGGGAGGCAGGCGCATGGGACAGGGAGTGAAGGCGGCCCGGGGGCTTCTGGGAAGTGCGGCGCTGGTGGGCGTCTTCATCGCCGTTGCGCCGCGGTACGTGTTTCCGGTGTGCGAGTTCGAAGGGTTCTTTCGCACGGGACCGTCCGGTGAGCAGCTGTTCATGAGGTGCCACCAGACGGCGGTCCTTGCGGTGTGGTTCGGGGCGCTCATCGCGGCCGTGTGCGTCCTTGGGGCGCTCCTGGGGACGGTGGCGGCCATACGCGCGTGCGCTGTGCTCGCGCTCGCGGGCGGCGTCGCGACGATCGCCCTGCCAATCTGGATCGCGCCGGTGTGCAAGACGGTCTCGATGCCCTGCGTAGCGGGCACGTGGCCAGCGCTCGTGCTCGCCGGGGCGCTCACGGCAGTCCTCTGCGCCGTGGCACTGGGTCTCAAGGTCCCGCAGAGGCGCTGAACGATGGGTCTCCGCCTGCTCGCCGAGGACCTGCGCCACCACGCCGAGACGACCGTCGCACTCGCGGTCATCGTCGCGGCGGCAGCGGCGCTGACGACGTTCTCGTGGTCGGTGAGCAGCGGTGCGGCACGTGCCTTCACGGTTGGGACGGAGCGGCTGGGCGCCGATCTGGTCGTCGTGAAGGCGGGCGAGGGGGGCGACGTGCGCGCCGCGCTCGTGACCGGGAAGCCGCTCACGGCCTACTTCGCTGAACCCACCGAGCAGATCCGGGGCGTCGAGGGCGTCGAGGCCGCCACGCCGCAACTCTTCCTGAGTTCGGCGAACGCCTGGTGCTGCGATGAGGGCGACGTGCTCATCGTCGGGATAGACCCCGAGTCCGACTTCGTGATCACGCCGTGGGTCCTGCGTGGTGAGCTGCCCGTGTCCGATCGCATCGTGACGGGTGCGGCGGTCAAGCGGCCGGTGGGATTGCCGCTCACGTTCTACGGCCAGCGCCGGATAGTAGCGGCGAACCTGGCTCGCACCGGATGGGGCTACTTCGACCGCGCCGCGTTCGTCTCGCTTGCCGAGGTGCGAAAGACCGCTCGCGAGAGTCTGACGCGTGACAAGGTGGTCGACGTCGACGTCCCCGAGGGCTCCGTCTCGCTCGTCTTCGTGCGCGCAACCGATGCCGCCCGCGCCGCCGAGCGCATCCGTGCCGCCGTTCCCGGCGTCGACGTTGTCGAAATTGGCGGCCTGGGGGCGGGGCTGCGCGCCACAGGCACTGCGGCTACGCGTGCAGCCGCCGTGGCGGTAGTGCTGGCAGCGCTGGTCGCGGCGGCGCTCGTAGCCGCGGTGGTGGCGGGGAGTGTCTTCCGCCGCCGCCGCGACCTCGCGCTGCTGCGCGCCCTCGGCATGAGCGCACCCGCGCTCGCGCGGACGGTGGTGGCCGAGGTTGCGCTCGTGGCAGCTCCCGCGGCGCTCGCGGGCGCGAGCGCGGGCTGGGCGAGCGCGGCGCTCTTCGCGGGCTGGTTCACGTACCGCGCCCAGTTGCCGCTGCTCGTCCCGGCCGTTGCGGCGGGCGGCGCGATGCTCGCGACGGTCACTGCGGGAGCGACGTTGCTGGCCGCCGCAACGGCGCTCGTGCCGGCGTGGCGCGCGGCGAAGTGCGACCCGTACGTGGGGCTGAACGCGTGAGCGGGCTGACGCGCATCGCCGTCGAGACGGTCACGCACACGTGGCAAGGTCGATCGGGCGAGCACATCGCGCTTCGCGACGTGTCGCTTTCGGTCGCGCGGGGCGAGTTCGTCAGAATCTCCGGGCCTTCGGGCGCAGGCAAGACGACGCTGCTCACCATCCTCGGCGGTCTGACCCGCCCGACCGAGGGACGCGTGTTCTTGGGCGACGAGTACGCATGGGCGCTTTCGGAAACTGACCTCGCCGCGCTGAGGGGGCAGGCGCTTGCGTTCGTCTTCCAACAGGCGGACATGGTCTCCTCGCTCTCTGTGCTGGACAACGTCGCACTCCCGCTGACGTTGCGGGGGTGTCCTAGCGGGGGGACTCGCGATCGCGCGCTCGCTGCGCTGGAGCGGCTCGGCCTGGGTTCACGCGCTCGCGCGCTGCCCGGTGAGCTGTCGGGCGGGGAGCGCCGCCGGATCGCACTCGCGCGCGCGTTCGCCGCCGATCCGTCGTTCGTGCTCGCCGACGAGCCCACGGGCGACCTCGACCCCGCTTCGGCCGCTGGCGTCGTCGACGCTCTCTTGGCTCTTCAAGCGGATGGCTGCGGTATTGTGGTCGTCACCCACGATTCTGCGCTCGCCGTACCCGGTATGCGGCACCTGAACTTGGTCGAGGGAAGGATCTCCGATGGCTGAATCCGCCTCGGCGACGCCCGCCGTCCTCATGCGGGGCGCCACGAAGTACTATGGTGACACCGGCGCCCTCAAGGGGGTCGACCTCGTGGTCGAGCGGGGTGAGTGGGTGTCGATCATGGGCCCGTCAGGCTCGGGGAAGTCCACGATCCTCTCCCTCATCGGCGGGCTCACCCGGCCCACCGACGGCGAGGTCGTCGTCGACGGCTTCGACATCTGCGAGCTCGACGAGAGCGGTCTCGCGCGCTTCCGCCGGGAGCACGTCGGCTTCATCTTCCAGGCGCACCACCTACTGCCGTACCTGTCAGCGCTCGAGAACGTGATGATGGCGCAGTTCCTCCATTCCGTCCCCGACGAACGCGAGGCTGTCGAGGCGCTGCGTCACGTGGGCCTCGAACACCGGCTCCGTCACCTTCCCGCCCAGCTCTCTGGAGGTGAACAGCAGCGGGTCGGTATCGCCCGGGCGCTCGTCAACCAGCCCGGACTCCTGCTCGCGGACGAGCCCACCGGCTCGCTCGATCGGGACAACGCGCGCGTGGCGCTCGAGTTGTTGCGCGAGTTGCGCGAGGAGGAGCGCGAGGAGGAGCGGTTCACCGTCGTGGTCGTCACGCACGATCCGTGGGTCGCCGAATGGGGCGAACGCAGCGTGCATCTCGAGGACGGGCGGATCGTGGGTGCGCCAGCGGCCGAGGAGGTCTGCTCGTGACCGAAGCGTTCGTGCAGGCGCTCTGGCGCTCGGCCGCCGCCGCCGCCGTGCTGCTGCCGGTCTCCGTCATGATGTCCGGCAAGCGTGACCGCGCGCTGGCTTCGGTGCTCGGCGCGCTCGCGATGCTCTCGGGCGCGCTGTTGTGGTGGATCCCTCCGATCCAGGCTCCGATGCTCCAGTCCGCAGTACTGCGGGGCAACACGCTGCTCGCTGGGCTGCTCCTGCTCTCGGCGATCGTCCTGGGGACCACGGGGCTGGCGAAGTGGGGCGCGACGCGTTCGGTGACCCGGTGGTCGGGTGTCGCGTTGCTGCTGGTGCCGCTTCTGGCGCTCGACGGCATCGAGCTTGCGGACCAGGTGCGGCGGATTGCGTTCCTTAAGGATGGTTCGGCACCCTACGCGGTCGCGGTCGCCGTGCTCACCGCCGCGTTCGCACTCTGTGTGCCGCTCGCATCGCTCTTGCGGCGAGCGAGAGTCGAGCGGTTCTTCGCGCCCTGGAGTCTGCTCCTGTTCGTGACCGCCGCACGCGCGGGTTTCGAGCCCTTCGTCATCACGGCGGTCGAAGGTGCTGTCGCCCGCGTCATGCACGACACGGTCCACGAGGTGATCGTCCTGATCCTGCTGCCCGATCACCCGTTTCTCGACGGCTTCCTCTGGGATCTTATCGGGCTGACGTTCAGGAAGTCCACCGCGACGGTCCTGAACCTCTGCGTGTTCCTCGGCGTCACGGGCTACCTCGCGATGCGCGCGTACTTCGCAGCCTTGCCGATCCACCCCGGCCTGAAGGTCCCGGCGCGCCGGAGCCTGTGGGCGGAGGAGCGCGCGGCGCGCCGGAGGACGTCGGTTCCCGCCTACGTCGCGATCGTGCTGTTCGCCGTGCTCACGGTTCGCGCGGCGACGTTCCGCGGATCGCCGACCCCGCCGGACCGCGAGCAGCTCGTCACCCGGAAGGCGCAGACCGGTGGCGGGACGCTCGGCGTGATCGATCCCACAGTGCTCGAGGACGGCAATCTCCACGTCTGGACCTATGATGAGCGCGGGCGGTCGATGCGCGTGCTCGCGGTCAAGAAGCCGGACGGTTCGGTGGCGGTGTGTCTGGACGCCTGCCTCCTCTGCGCTCCTGAGGGATACGCCGAACTCGGCGAGGACCTCTTCTGCCTGCACTGCGTCACGCCGATCCCTATCTCGACCGTCGGTGAGCCGGGTGGGTGCAACCCCTTTCCCCTGGACGGCGTCGAGACGCAGGGCGGGCGGTTGGTCTTTGACACCGGGTCGGCCCTCGACCAGTGGGAGAAGGTGACCCAGGGCAGGTGAGAAGGTTCCTCTCCGCATTCGCGTCCCCGCGCCTCACGCCGTTCCTGGTGATGCCGCCGGTCGTCGCCTACATCGTCACCCTCATCGCCACCAGCGGACGGATCGTCATGCTCTCTCAGGGCTTCGACGTTCTCTTGGGCGGCGTCACCACTACCACCACCCAGCTCCTCGCCACGAACCGGTGGGCCGACCTCTACGCCGCGGTGCTGCTCGCGCACGTCCTCGCGCGGCTGGTCGCCTCGTCACTTCGCGAGGCGCGGACTCCGGACCCGAGCGAGGCCGACGTCGAGCGGATCCTCGCCCGGTCGGGCGCCTACACCGTCGTCGTGCCCGCCGAAGGATGGATCGAGCGCGCCTGCCGGGCGATCCCAAGGAGCTGGCACGTCGCCGACGAGTCCGGCTCGCGCGCGATCTTCTGGACGGGGACGAACCCGCTCGTGCGCAGGGCGTGGCGGTTCGCGCTGTGGCTCGTGTTCCTAGGCATCCTGCTCTCGATGCTCACGCGGCAGGGTACGTACGTGCGGCTGGGCGACGGGGAGGCCCTCACGCGGCCTATCACCGCCGAAATATACAGATACGATTGGCGCTTCCCGCTCGAGGGCGCAAGGAGTGAGTTGGACGGAGAAGTCCTCGGCGTGGTCGACGGATCCGTCCGGCCCAACCTCGACGAGGCGGGTGAGATGGTCCCGAAGGGCTGGTTGGCCCGCCCCGTCACCGCGGATGTCGTGCTCGGGGAGGCCGACTCGGTGGCCAAGACGGTCGCGATGTGGCCGCCGCGCGTGTTCGGCGGACGGTTCGTCTCGATCGTCGAGCTTGGACTCGCACCGTACGTCGTCGTGGCGAAGGACGGGGTTCCCGTCTCGCAGCAGTACAAGAAGGTCGCGATCGTCCCGGGGATGAACGACGCCGCGATGGTCGCGCCGGACGGAGTGCCCTTCCGGGTCGAGCTCACCCTGGAGCCGGGTGCGGTGCCGGTGCCCTACGCCGAGTTCCGCGCCAGGGTCATCGAGGGCACCTCGACCGTGGTCGAGTCCGGCACGGTGTCTCCCTTCAAGGATCTGCCGGTGGGCGGATATGTGCTCTCGGTCCCCGACAACCGCTGGTGGGTCGGGCTGAGCATCGTGAGCGATCCGGGACTGTGGGTCTGCATCGTCGCGGGGGTCCTGCTCCTCCTCGCGCTCGCTGCTCGGCTCTGGGCATTCCTCGAGGGCTCGCAGCGCTACGAGATGGTCGTTGCCGACACCGAGCACGGTGAGCGGCTCTACATCGGCGCGAACGCGAGCTTGGCG
>CAMTXY010000252.1:0-7340 GCA_947085795.1 uncultured Actinomycetes bacterium
CAACACGCCCAGCTCAGAGGCTGTACGTACGCTTCATTCACGCACGATCCCGGCATGTGGAGACACGGTCAGATGCCGCCCGGGGCACTCCGAGTCAGCCAGATGACCGAACGGACAGTGCGAACGCCAGGCAACCCCGTCCGACGGCGCCAGACGTCCCGGCGATGCGGCGTACCATCTCTGTGACGTAGCGCGCCTCTTCTGGCCGCAGCTCCCGCCCGAGCAGCGCGCGCTCGCGGTAGGAGAGCCACTTCTTGGTCACCTGGTACCCGCCGATGGTGTAGCGCCACACCGATCCCGGCTAGTAGTGCGTTCGTCATGCCGATGTAGGGCACTTCCGGAAGCAGGCTGAACGGCCGTGTCCGAGATGTCCGCCGAGGAGACCGCGCTAACGTACACGCAGGCCGACTGCGATGCGATCGCGACCAAGCTCAACTCGCGTTCGAGAAAGCGGCTCGGCTTTCGGAGGAGCGGACGGGGGCCAGCGATGCCTCCACGATACCCGACCTGAGATCCGGCCGTCCCGCGAGAAGCGTCGGACTCACCTTGAATGTGCGGCGGCGCCGTGACGGCCGCAAGTCAGGCAGTAGATAGACGTCCGCCCCGAACGGCGGGAAAGACCAAGTCGTCATCGCTGCCGTTGGTCTTCCTCTTCCACTCACCCAACATCTTTGCGAGCGTCGGCGTCAACGGAACGACACGGCTCTTGCCCGTCTTGGTGGGGTTCGTCTTGTCTGCCGACTTCGTCGCCGTTCTGGATCCCACGAAGCTCAGACAGCCAAGGTCATCAGAGCCTCGGTCTGCCGAAGGCACTCACAGCGTGCCACGCCGAATTCGCCGACGGTTCCGACGGAGTCGCGGCAGTTCTTCCCATTCGGATCCTGGTGTACCCTCCCAGTGGAGGACAAACCATGCCGAACGACCTACCTTATGACCCAGCGTCCCGCGACTCCATCATCGCCCATGCGGAGCGACTAGTCGACCACTCTCTCCGAGAAGCCCTCGAGTCGCTCCCGGACAAGATCGACTTCTCCAGCCACAAAGGCAGCTTCGGAACCACGCTCGAACGCCACTACTTCGGTTACAAGCCGAACAGCAACCCCGAGCCGGATTTCGCTCAAGCAGGCTTGGAGCTGAAGGCGACCCCTTTGAAAATCGTCCGAGGCGAGCTTGTCGCCAAGGAGCGCCTTGTCCTCAGCATGATCGACTACGCGCACGTCATCTCCGAGGAATGGGGGTCGAGCACCTTCCTCAAGAAAAACTCGTACCTCCTTCTCGTCTTCTACCTGCACGAAGCCGACAAGGACCCCTTGGACTTCATCATCAAGATCGTCCGCATGTGGGAGTTTCCCGCCGAAGATCTCGAAATCATACGTCAGGACTGGCAGACCATCATTGACAAGGTGAAGGCCGGACAAGCGCACGGGATCTCCGAAGGCGATACCACCTACCTCGCCGCATGCACGAAGGGCGCGAAGGGAACGGATCGCCGGCGCCAGCCGAACTCTCCGGAGTTGGCCAAACCCAGGGCCTTCGCGCTGAAGGCCTCGTACATGAACTCGGTAATCGATTCAAGCCGTCGCCTCAAGCCGGTGATTCTCAGACCGGTCGTCGCTGCAGAGGTCGAGACCGGCATGTCGTTCGAGGACGCGATCGCTGACCGCTTCACCCCGTACATGGGCTTGGCTGCCGACGACATCGCCGCACGGCTCGGCCTCTCCTGCAACCCGCGGCCGAAGAGCTTCTACGCCCTCCTCACGAACAGAATCCTGGGGCTCGGCGAGAAGGAGCGGGCCGCTGAGTTCGCGAAGGGCGATATCCAGGTCAAGACCATGCGACTCCTGCCGAACCGAAGGCCCAAGGAAGACATCTCCTTCCCCGCGTTCAACTACCTCGACCTTGTCGAACAGGAGTGGGAACGTAGTGATCTACGGGAGGCCCTGACGAAGCGCTTCTTCTTCGTCATCTATCAGCTGGACGAAGAGGGAACCCCCCGCCTCGCAGGAACCCGCTTCTGGACTATGCCCATCGAAGACGTTGACTCGTTCGCTCGCGAGTGCTTCGACGAGACCATCTACCGCATCCGAGAAGACCGAGCCGAGTATCTGCCGAAGAAGAGCGAGGGCCACGCTGTACACGTGCGCCCCCACGGGAGGGACTCCAGCGATACCCTCCCCACGCCCTCGGGGAGACTCGTCTGCAAGAAGTCCTTCTGGCTCAACGGCTCCTACATCAGGGACCAACTCGGCTTCTGACAGCGCATGTCAGACCCACGAGCTATTGTTCGCTTCCAGGGTTGATCTGAAGAACCGAGCGCGCTAGAATGGACACGACCCGAACGAGTCGAGTCTTCACCGCCGCGAGGTCCGCTGGATGCTCGTGAGCCATGAAAGACCGGAAGGGGCAATACCGTGACTGCACGCGCGAAGCGCGCCGAGGAGGCTGCGCAGCAACCCGTCGGCGACGTCATTGAACTCTTCGCCGGAGTGGGAGGCTTCCGCCTCGGACTCGAGGGCAAGCCGAAGGGCTGGCGGGCCAACGGCGACCGACCCGGTCCGTGGCGAGTGACCTGGTCCAACCAGTGGGAGCCGTCCACCAAGGCCCAACACGCGTTCGAATGCTATTCTGCGCGCTTCGCCGAAGGCATCCACCGCAACGAGGACATCGCGTCGGTCGACCTCAAAGACATTCCCGACCACGACCTGCTGGTCGGCGGCTTCCCTTGTCAGGACTACTCAGTCGCAAAGCCGCTGAACCAGGCTCAGGGCATCCAAGGGCACAGGGGCGTCCTGTGGTGGGAGATCCATCGCATCCTCGAAGCCAAGCGGCCCCGCTTCGTGCTGCTGGAGAATGTCGACCGTCTTCTGAAGTCCCCGGGTCGTCAACGCGGGCGCGACTTCGCAATCATCCTCGCGACCATGTCGGACCTGGGCTATTTGGTCGAGTGGCGTGTCATCAACGCTGCCGACTACGGCTTCCCACAGCGCCGACGGCGTGTGTTCATCGTGGGGCGCAGAATCGATGCTTCGTTCGACCATCACCGCATCGATGGGTTCGGATGGATTGTGAGCGACGGCACCCTGGCCCGTTCGCTTCCATGCACATCTCCGAACGGGGCCGCGACCCACCCGCACGACTTCACAATCGTCGGCGAACCGCATGAGGTTTCGGCAACCTTCGGCGCTGGCCTGAGGATCAGCCCGTTTCTGAACGCTGGTGTCATGTGCGATCGCAAGGTCTGGACACGCGCGGTGGTAGCTGATCACACTGGGGAGAAGACGCTGCTCTCCGACGTGCTGCAGCCTCATGAGGAAGTGCCGAAGGAGTACTTCATCGCTCAGGAGAGGCTTGGGGATCCGGAGTCGCCGCCGCCCGGAACGTGGCGCTATCTCAAGGGCTCGAAGAAGGAAGAACGCATCCACAAGGGTAGTGGCACCGCCTACCTCTACACGGAGGGGGCGCTTCCCTTCCCCGACCCGCTCGACAGGTCTGCGCGTACGGTTCTGACCGGCGAGGGCGGGTCCGCTCCATCGAGGTTCAAGCACGTGGTCTTGTCTCCTGACGGTCGCCACCGAAGGCTCACGCCCGTCGAACTCGAACGGCTGAATGGCTTCCCTGACGGCTGGACCGCGGGTATGTCCGATGTGAAGCGAGCATTCTGCATGGGCAATGCCCTGGTAGTGGGTGTTGTCGAGCGCATCGGCACGGTGATCGCCGAGGACCTCGCGAAGCTGAAGTCCGAAGCGCCCGTCGCCTGACAGCGATGCGCTTGCTGCCGACGCCTCCACCTGCCTCATCGCCTGCAACGCGCAAGACCATGCGGGCAAACAAGGCCAAGAACACACGGCCCGAACTTGAGCTGCGCCGTCTACTTCGTGAAGCGGGCTATCCTGGGTACCGCCTCCACTGGAAGAAGGCACCCGGGCACCCGGATGTCGCCTATCCCGGCCGCAAGGTTGCGATCTTTGTCAACGGGTGCTTCTGGCACCGTTGCCCGCACTGCAAACCCTCTACGCCGAGGGCGAACGCGGAATTCTGGCAGGCGAAGTTCGCAGCCAACGAAGAGCGTGACAGGAGCAAGACCATTCAGTTGAAGGAGACAGGCTGGACGGTGATTACCGTGTGGGAGTGTCAGCTACGCTACGATGCAACCGCACTCGTCAGAACCATCGCCATCGAGCTCGACCGGCGCATCAGCGCCACGCCACGCTAGGCTGCTTTCACGGAGTACCGCACTGGTCCAGGCAAGTGTGTATTGCTCGGGAATCCCCGGAGAGCGCAGAGGCGTGGATTCATCGGGATGTCGACAACCCCATGCAGGTAGTCAGGGTATGGCTAACGGTGTGCGCTTCACCTGCAGCCGCGAAGCGGCTGTCTGAAGCGCTGGTTGGGCGCACGCCCACGGTGGTCGGAGCGAAGCTACTCGACTCCGATCATCTTGTGCAACTGGACGCTCAGACGAGCTGGAATCGCGTCGGACAGCATCCATGACGGCAACGAGCCAAGATCGTTGTTGCGAGGTGACATCAGGAACTTGCAGAGCCCCGGATGCGCTTCGATTACGCGGCATGCTTCCTCGTAGTCAGGCCTGTCAGAAACGACGAACTTGAGTTCGTCGGAGGCCCGCAACAAGTCGAAGTTCTTGGGGCAGAAGGCAGTCTCCGCATGGGCGCCCTGGAGCTTGTAGTCAACCGACAGCAGGTCCGCCGACAAGGCGGCTTCAACGGACAGTGTCCCGTTTGTCTCAACCGAAACGAACAGTCGACGTCTCTTCAGCACGTCAATCAACGCCGAGGTCGGCTTCTGGAGCAGCGGCTCACCACCTGTGATGCACGCGAACCGGACCCCGAAGGCCGCCGCGCGTGCGGCGACTTCATCGACGCTCATTGCGACCACCGTGGGCCACTGTGTGTCGCACCATGCGCAGTGGATGTTGCATCCGCCCAGGCGAATGAAGGCAGTGACCTCGCCCTGGAGTGTCCCCTCCCCCTGTATGGACTTGAAGATTTCAGCTACCTGCAGTTCCATGGAGGATCCTAGCCTCTCTAGAAGAGGGCCGGGCGTGCTCGAGAACAAACGCCGGCGAGGGGACACCCCGAGCAGATGCCCGGAGAACACCGCTCCCGGGCGTACAGCCACAGTGCGAATTGAACCTGCGGGAGCGGCTCGTCCAAGGCATCGGCCACCTCAGCCAGAACGCGCTCGTACAGCACGAACGTCCCGTCAGGGAAGTGGTCGCCAGTATCCGCTAGATCCACATGGAGAACAACGGACTCGATGAAGCGGCGCAAGTGCACGTCGACCGTGCCAACCAATGCCCCGGTGTTTCGTAGCCAATGGCTGGCGATCTTGATGCCCACTCCCGAGACATCCCGGGCCAGTCGAATGCGCAGTTCTCTTGGCTCAGCAGCCTGAAGAAAGAGGCTAGGTCTTCCTTCATACTCGGACTCGAAGAACTGGGCCGCGCTCACTATCGCGCGAGCCTTCGTTGCTGGATACCTGTAGCCTGCCGCAACGAGTTCACCTTGAATCCACTCGAGGGCGACTTCCGGGTTGCGCGCGACTTCTCTCAGGGCTATCCGTGCTCTGTTCTCTGGAACGCATAGACGATCATGCGCTGCCCGGGCCCGTTCGACGGGTACCTGGGTGCCCGCCAGGATGCAGTACACGAGCTCCAGCCACTGGCCGTCATCGGTACGAGTCCGCTCCTTCTTGTCGCGGAACAACTCGTTCGCTCGGGTCAGGTTTGCGGACACGACCTGGCCGATACCCGTGACAATCTCTGAGTCAGGGTTCCAGTCGCTGCTTGAGATAGCCATGTACATTGCGCCTTACTTGTTGGAACGCGTCTGCCGCGCTCTGTTGATCGCTGTCAATCCTGATCACCTGACCCCGTCCTGACACTGCCAGAGAGACCTCGAAGGCCGTTGCAGCGGATCTGTTGAAGTCATAGTCATCTTGCCTCGCCGTCTTGCCGTCGCGATTGCACGCTCGGTTGACGGCTGTCTCGACAGGGCAGTCGAAGTAGAAGGTAAGGTCCGGATCGGGCGTGCCGACGCGGTCAACGTTCCAAACCCAGTCGACGATGGCCGTCGCGTCCATCGACAGGGTCGCTTGGAGTGACACCAGCTGCAGAGCACAAACAGTGTCTCGATCGCGATCTGCTAGCACGATGCCCCCCCTCAGCAGAGCAGGACGGAGCTTCATCTCGGACTCGTACGCCCTCTTCGCGCAAATGAGGAGCGTCTCCACAATGGGGTGGCCCATCCGGAAGTAGGGATCGCCACGCCTGTGCTTGTCGAGGACTGCCTTGATGTCCTTGCCGATGTCGCGCCCTCTGAAGTGAAGCAGATCCTCCTTGACCACGACGCTATAGCCGAGAGCAACGAGATCCGACCTCAGGCTCTGTAGAGCGCTGGACTTGCCAGCCCCTGTGATTCCCTCGAAGCTGATGACCAGGCCGGGCTGCAACGTCAAGCTCCCGCATACGGGTTGTGCCGCCGAACGGCGTCAGCCAGCGAATCGTACGCGGAGGCCTCCGCGAATGCCTCCATCGCCTGTCGACAGGAGTCGCACGTCCGGCATCGCACACCGCCCCTCCAACAGCTATAGGTCAGCTCAAGAGGCACTCCAAGCGTGACTCCCGCGGCCACCATATCCCGCTTCCATGAGCGGACATTGGGCGCCACGAAGGTGCATTCGCTTGCGGCAGGGCCGTAGCGACGGACCACGTCATTCATGTCAGCCAGGAACTCCTCCGTTGCATCGGGGAAGCTGTCTGGATTGGTGTCGCGGATAAACCCAAATGCCACTCGATGCGCGCCAGCTTGTTCGGCGACGATGAACGCCTGAAGTGCGAAGTAGGCATTGCGCATGGGCAGGAAGAAGGCCCCTTCGCTGCTGGTCCCGAGTAGGGGGTGGTCCGAGTGCCTCCAGAAGTCCAATCGCTCCACGTTCAGATCGGGGAGGGCAAGGGCGTGGGCGAGCGCCCGGGAAGCAGCAGCCTCTTCAATGAGTGCCGCTTGGCCGTAGTCGAAGAACAGTGGAATCAAGTCATGGCCCTCCGCCACAAGTGTCGCCGCCGTAACACTGCTATCAATACCGCCAGAAAGGCACATGACAGTCTTCATCCTTGCACTGCCTCCCCTAGCTGGCCAAGTAGAGCGCGCAGAGACGGCCAGTCGGTCGCAACTCGCTCGACCGCGCCGCACAACATGAGGCTGTCGCGGCCACGGATCAATGACCTGGAGTCGGTCTTGAAGCCGACACATCGCTTGCCGAGGCAGTGCGCGTACCCCAGTTCGAAGCAGGCACCTTCATCAACTGCTCGGCCGTCCATC
>CAMTXY010000253.1:0-7351 GCA_947085795.1 uncultured Actinomycetes bacterium
GCTCGAGGACGTCTTCGTGCACCTCGTCGCGCGCCAGCGAGCACAGCGGACCACGCCGTCGGCGCGGCTCGGGACCGGCGCTCCGGACCCTGAGTGACCACCTCCTCGCCTACCCCGCGTCCAGCATGCGGGCCGCAGCGCCCGCAGCCACGATCCCGCTGGCGCTCGACTGGACGAGCCCCCGGGTCACTCCCGCCCCGTCACCGATCGCGAACAGCCCTTCGATCCGCGTCATGAGATCTGTGTCGAGTTCTAGACGTGAGGAGTAGAACTTCACTTCGACGCCGTAAAGCAACGTGGACGGCGCGGCGACCCCTGGCGCGAGGACGTCGAGCGCGTCGATGAACTCGAGGATGTCGGTGAGATGGCGGTACGGAAGCACCGAAGCCAGATCGCCCGGTGTCGCCGACGGCAGTGTCGGCGTCACGATCGACTCGATCAGGCGCTTAGGCGTCGACCGGCGGCCCACCTTGAGGTCGCCGAGGCGCTGCACGAGGATGCCCTCCCCGAGCAGATTCGCGAGCCGGGCGATCGAGCGCCCGTACGTGATCGGCTCGCGGAACGGCTCCGTGAAACTCTGGCTCACGAGCACCGCGAAGTTCGTATAGGAGGTCTTGTTCTCGGCAAAGGAATGACCGTTGACTGTCACGATGTCTCCGTAGGACTCGGTCGTCACCTCGCCGTAGGGGTTCATGCAGAACGTGCGGACCCGGTCTCCGAACGCGCGCGAGCGGTACAGGAGCTTGGCCTCGTAGAGGTGGTCGGTCAGCGGCTCCATGACCGGGGCCGGGCACTCGACACGCACGCCGATGTCCACGGCGTTGTTCGCCAGGCCGATGCCGAGCGCGGTCGCCTGGCCCGCAAGCCATTCGGCTCCCTCTCGTCCCGGCGCGACGATGACGGCGCGCGCGTCCACTCGCGTCCCGTCGGCGAGTTCGACGCCGCTCACCCGTCCGTCGCTGGTGAGGATACGCGCAACGCACGTCGTGGTGCGGACCTCCACGCCCGCCGATTCAAGCCACACGCGCATCGCGCCGAGGACCTCGGGAGAGCGGTCGGTCCCGAGATGGCGGATGCGCATCGGGGTTAGCTGCATATCGGCTAGTGTTGCCGCCCGCACGAGCCGTGCGGCGTTTTCGGCGTCGGGTCCGTGGACGTGTGTGTCTGCTCCGAACTCGAGCCACAGCCGGTCGGCACGCTCGACCAGCTCGTCGAGAGCGTCCATGCCCACGTAGTCACCGAGCCACCCGCCAACCTCGCCGGTCAACGTGAGCTTGCCGTCGGAAAACGCTCCCGCGCCGCCCCACCCCGTCATGATGTCGCAGGTCGCGCAGGTCGCGCAGTGCGTCTCGCGCACCGGACAGCGGCGTTGGTCGATGTCGCGGCCCTTCTCGAGCACGAGGACCCTATGCGAACCGGCCCGTGCGAGTTCGAGAGCGGCGAAGATGCCCGCTGGCCCCGCCCCGACGACGATCACGTCATAGCGCTCGGTCATGTGCGGTCCCCGCCCGCTCCTACGGCAGCTTGTCCGTGAAGTCGATGAACTTCGTGTACCGCTCGTTGAATACAAGTCTCACGGAACCGGTCGGCCCATTACGGTGTTTCGCGACGATGACTTCGGCCACACCCCGGGGAGGACGGTCATCTTCATCCTCATCGACTCCGCGCGGGTCGGTGTTGCGGTCGATGAACATGACGACGTCGGCGTCCTGTTCGATCGCTCCCGATTCGCGCAAGTCAGAGAGTTGGGGCCGCTTGCCCGCCCGCTGCTCAACCGCCCGGGAGAGCTGTGACAGGGCGATCACGGGAACCCGCAGCTCCTTGGCGAGGATCTTCAACCCTCGGCTGATCTCGGCGATCTCGGTCTGGCGGTTCTCCGAACGACGGTTCTGCGGCTGCATGAGCTGCAGGTAGTCGACGATGACCAGGCCGTCGGGCTTGTCGCGCAGAAGGCGTCGTGCTTTGGTCCGAACCTCGAGGCTGGAGATCGACGGTGAGTCGTCGACGTGAAAGTCGAGCTCGGCGAGTTGACCCATCGCCCGGTGGATGTTGCCCCAATCCGGGTCTTTGATGTGGCCGGTTCGCACGTCTTGCGAGTTGATGCGCGCCTCGGAACAAAGAATCCGTTGGATGAGCTGCTCGGCCGACATCTCGAGGCTGAACATCGCCACGGTCGTTCCGGCCTTCGCGGCGTTGACCGCGATGTTGAGCGCGAGCGCGGTCTTGCCGACCGAAGGGCGCGCGGCGAGGATGATCAGATCGCTGCGATGCAACCCCGCCAGCAGCTTGTCGAGATCCTTGAAGCCGCTCGGCGCGCCGCTGATGTGCTCCTGCCGATCGAAGAGTTCCTCGAGCTGCTTGAATGAGACCTCGAGGAGTTCCTCGATAGCCCGGAAGTTGCCGGAGATGCGCTTGTTCGTCACCTGGAAGATGAGACGTTCGGCCTCCTCAGCGACTTCACGGAGGTCGTCGGGGGCCTCGTACCCCATGTGGACGATCTGGGTCGCGGCACCGATGAGCGCCCTCAGCATCGCGGTGCGGGCGACGATCTCGGCATAACGGCTCGCGTTAGCCGCCGTCGGCACGACCTGCGTGATATCGAGCAGGTAGGACTTGCCGCCGACCTGGTCGAGTTCGCCGGTGGACTCGAGCCGGTCGGCGGCGCTCACCTGATCGACCGGGATGTTCCCGTTGTACAAGTGTTCGATCGCTCTGAAGATCCTAGTGTGGGCGGGGCGGTAGAAATCGTCGGCCGTGACGAGAGACAGGGCGTTCTCGATGGCGTCACGCGACAGGAACATCGAGCCGAGAAGCGCCTGCTCGGCCTCCAGATTGTGAGGTGGGACGAGCTCCGTGGACGTCACCCCGCGCAACGCACGGTCCTTGATCGCGCTTTCCGACATCCTCGCCACCTCCACGCTCGGCACACGACCGGGCGGTCGCCGTGCTGCGATTCTAACCGAGGACTCTGACAGCCGGAATCGGGCCGCGAACGCTATCCACAGCCTGCGGTGCGCCACCACCTGCCTCTAAATCCGGTTATCCCCAACGTCCACAGATTCCCGGCGAATCCGGCCGCCGGATCGGACTGCAACGACAGAAACGCCATCCGCACGCGGCGGGTGGCGTTCCGGGTCGTTCTCGCGATACGGCGTCTAAGCCTCTTCGACGATGTCCACGTCGCCGCCGGACTTCACGGAGTCCTCGCTGGCGGTCTCGGTCTCGCTTTCGTCTACCGCCTCTTCGACGGCCACAACGGGCGCCTCGGCCACCATGGCCACGGGCTGCGCGCCCTCCGCCACGACGCGGACGGTCACGTCGGCTTTCACGCCGCGGTAGACCTGGACGGCGACCACATGGTCGCCGGTCTCCTTGATGTGGCCGTGAACGTCCATCTTGCGGCGATCGACGACCACGTCGAGCTGCTCGGCGATAGCGTTCTCGATCATCTGCGGGGTGATCGAGCCGTACAGCCGGCCCTCTTCGCCCACCTTGGCGAAGATGACCACCGTCTTGCCCTCGATCGCGCCGGCGACCCCGGATGCCTCGGCGACCCTGGTCTCTTCACGCTTGTGGATGTTGTGCATCCGCTGCTCAAGCTGCTTGAGGTTCCCGCTCGTGGCCTCGATAGCCATCTTGCGAGGGAACAGGTAGTTGACGGCGAACCCGCGCGCGACATCGATGACGTCGCCTTCGCCGCCCTTTCCCTTCACTTCCTGTGTGAGGATGACTTTCATCGTTACTCCCTTGATTCGGGCCGGAACGACGTCCCGGCTCGAGATACGTCTTTCCCGCTAGCTGCCGGCCCCGGGCGACTCCGCCGCTCTGGGACCTTCTGTACCATCGCGGCCGAGTTTCCGGAAGTTGATCCAGAAATCGAGAAGGCCGGCTATGCTCACGATCCACGTCGGCCCGTCAATCAGGAATGCGAGGATCGCGGCTCCGATCAGGCCGACGCGACCCACGTTCGCCGCCCGCAGCATCGCCGCGACGACCGCGAACCCCTGCACGAACAAAGCGATCTTCGCCACGAGCAGCAGGTTGAGGCTCGCGCTGGTGAACACATCCTCGGGTCCGCCCCACACACGTCCGGCTGCCGCCGCGCCCACACCTACGACCAGAATCCACAGCACGTGCGGACTCAGGTCGAGCATGTCGATGCGCGCCGCACGCCGCACGTCAGCGCCTGCCCTGCGGGCCGCCCACACGATCGCGGCAAGCGTCGGCGCCGCCGTGATGAGCGCGGTCAGCAGGTATCCTGCCGGAGCGAGCCTCAGCATGGTGTCGACCGCATCCTTGGCGAACAGCCCCTCGATCCCTCTGGTGGCGAGCAGCGCCGTCACCTGAGCCAGCGCTTCCGCGAAGTACTCACGTACCGTAAGTCCCGAGAGCCATGCCGCACCGATCTCGCGTGCCGCAAGCGACAACGCGAGTACCGGGACGAACCAGGCCGCGATCGTGATGACATCCGTACGGCGCAATGCCATCGTCGCGAACAGAACCGCAACGAGCGCTGGGGCCACCATGAGTACTTCGGAAGGCCTGATCGCTCCAGCCGCCGCCACAGCGACACCCGCCGCGATCGTCGCCGTGACCGGATGACCCCGGTACAGCAATCCGGCGAGCGCCGCCGCACACACGGGCAGACCGAGGAACGGCACGAGTGGCGCCAGCAACGCCCCGCCCACGCAGGCGAGCGAAAGCAACACTGCGTCACGGGTGTTGGCGAGGGTCGGAGTCATGTCCGGTTACCTGCGACCCCTGCCGTCCACGCGACCACTGATCACGGGAACGGTATAAGGAACGAGCGCCATCTCGCGTGAGCGCTTGATCGCCATCGACAGCCGGTGCTGGTGCTGAGCGCAGTTGCCCGTCACCCGGCGCGGCTTGATCTTGCCGCGATCGGTCATGAACCTGCGCAGCATCTGGACGTCCTTGTAGTCGATGTAGTCGACCTTGTCCTTGCAGAACGCACAGTACTTGCGCCTCGGCTTGCGTGTGTAATCCGACATTCGCCTACCTCCTTTCGCATCTCACGGGAGACGTGATGGTCATGTTCGCGACCGACGGGAGGGGTCCGCCGGCGCGTCTCGATACAGCTAGAACGGAATCTCGTCGTCGACACGGTCCTCGGCAGGAACAGGCGCGGGACCGCTATCGGAACCGCTGCCTGCGCCACCGCTGTCGCGGGACGACAGGAACTCGATCTCGTCCGCGACCACTTCGAGCTTCGAGCGCTTCTCTCCCTGCGGCGTCTCCCATGAAGACCAGCGAAGCTTGCCTTCAATGGCGACCTTGGAGCCCTTGGAGAGGAATCGCGTGAGTGCTTCAGCGCGATTGCCGAAGACCGTGACGTCCACGAAGTTGGGGACGTCTTCCCACTCGCCGGTCTGCTGGTTCTTGCGACGGTCGTTGACGGCAACGCCCATCTTCAGCACGGACATGCCACTCGATGTCGAACGCAGCTCGGGATCGCGGGTCAGGTTGCCTGTGATGTTCACTCGGTTGATGCTCAATGGAATCACCTTCTCGTTCGCGGTATGTCACTTCCGATCCGGAAGCCGTCGTACCGGCTACTGGTCCTTGTCTTCGCGACGGACCAGCATGTAGCGCACGACTGGATCGGTAATGTGCAGCACGCGGTCGATCTCGGCGATGGCAGCGGACTCGGTTCGGAAATCGACGACGACATAGTCGCCCTCAGTGAGTTTGTCGATCTCGAAAGCGAGACGACGTTTACCCCAGGGATCGATGTTGTCGACGACGCCGTCTGCGGTGATGAGACCCTGGACCTTCTCGAGGGCGGCGTCACGCGCCTCCTCTTCGAGAATCGGGTTGAGCATGAGCATGAGTTCGTAAGCCTTCACATGTTCACCTCCTCTGGGCTCAAGCGGCCCCGGGACTGGAAGGCTGTAAGCCCGGAGCAGGAAATGAAGCCTCAGGAGTGTATCATCGGCCGACCGCGGCTGCAACGTCATCCCCCACCGGGACCACGACTCCCTGAGACTCGTACGACCTGCGACGCCAGAGCGGCCAGAGCCCGAGACAGGCTCCGATGGCCACGGCGAGAGCGCCCCAACGTGAAACGGCCGCGCCGGTGAGGCGACCGTTCGACCATGCTGTCCCCGATGCACGTGCAGCGATCGGGTTCGTCCCGTGGGTCGACCGCGATTCCTGTTCGACGTGCTCTCCGCGAAGGTGCGCGTGAGCCGGCTCGACGGAGCGATCCGGAAGCGGCTGCACCCGTGGCGCCTGTGCGACGCCCGATACAGGCTGCTCGACCTGCCGCGCGGCTCGTGCGAAGGCGACCTGCTCGGCGATTCCCGCCTCGGCGGGTGGCCGGACCGGCGCGGATGTCCACCGCGCGATTCGGACTGCGGAGACGAACGCCGCCGGCATGGGCGCAGGCGCGGGCATGGGCGCAGACGCTGTGCCTGCGGATGCGGCTGGCTGTGGTTGGGGCGATACGACGCACGGCCCCGGCGTAACCTCCGGAACCTCGAGCGGTGCGGTCTCAGGCGGCGCAGATGAAACGGTGGGCGCGATCAGATAGACCATCGGATCGAGGTAGGCGTCCGCCCGACGGATGCTCACGTGGAGATGCGGCACGGGCGAGGACCCGTCACCTGTGGCCGCCAGCATACCGAGCACCGCACCGGCCTCGACGTGCTGGCCCGAGGAAACGCGAACATCGTCGAGGGGCAGACACGTGATCCGCAGCCCATCACCGAACTCGATGGTGACGGCGCCACGGGTCCCTCCGCCATCGGCGGGCACACGACCGGCGAAGGAAACCCGCCCGCCGAACGCTGCGAGAATCGGAACGCCCGGCTCCGCCGAGAGATCGACGCCGCGGTGCACTGACGTGCCGCCTCCACGCGCGTAGGTCTGTGCATATCCGAGCGTGACATCGGCCTGCTCGGACAGTGGCCAGCCCGCAACGGCCACGCCCGGCGACACGCATGCACCGACGACCAGGGACAACACCGCACACGACAGCACTCGCCCGAACATACCCCGCTCCTCTCGACTGGTTCACCGGAGAGGGGTGCGGCGAACACTTCGTACGAACGTGTGTTCGCTCTCGTGGACGGGATTCCTGCTTTGATTCGATGTCCGGTCGTCGTAGCGGGACCAACGGACTTCGCCAGCGAAAGAAGGCCGCCGAGCGGCCTTTCGGGTGTCGTGGAGCGGGCAACGGGTCTCGAACCCGCGACCTACAGCTTGGGAAGCTGTCGCTCTACCAACTGAGCTATGCCCGCGTCGCGCGAAAGGCATTGTAGCCCGCGCGCGTACAGCCCGCAAACGTCTCTTGCGTGCCGCACGGCACGGATGGCGCGCGCTACTCCCC
>CAMTXY010000254.1:0-18393 GCA_947085795.1 uncultured Actinomycetes bacterium
GAGCTTGGTGTCCCCGAATATCGGCATGATCGGGGACATGAAGAAGTCGTAGATCTGCGGTGCCCACCAGTACAGGCTCGCCGAGCCGACGATGACGAGAGCTGCGATCACGGCAAGTCTGCGACGCAGCTCGCCGAAGTGTTCGAGGAACGGCATGCGCCGGGGTGTGATGGGCATAGGCACAAGGAGGGCGGCGCGAGCCTACTCCTCTTCCTCCTCTTCGTCATCATCGTCGTCGTACACGGGATGCGCGGTGACCGGCTGCTCGATCATCTCGGACACACCGTTCTCCTTGCCGTACATCTCGGCCCGGATCACAGCCTCCATACTCTCCTGCGCACGCTTGAACTCGCGCGTGAAGCGACCGATCGTCCGGCCGATCTCCGGCAGCTTGTCAGGGCCGAAGATGAACAGGGCGAACACCACGACGATGAACAGTTCGGTACCGCTGATCCCGAACACTCGCGACTCCTGTGCCGGCGGTTAGAAGTTCCGGGCCTCTTCGAGAGACTCGAAGATGGGGAAGACCTTATCGAGCCCGGTGATCCGGAAGATCTTCATGATGTTGTCCCTGCTACATACTAGGCGGATGGCGCCGGAGCGTTCCTTGGTGCGCCGCAACGCTCCCACAAGCACACCGAGGCCTGAGCTGTCGATGAAACCCACGCCCTGAAGATCGACTATCAGATCGGTGCAACCGTCCTCGATCTGCTCGATGAGGGATTCCTTGAGCCGGGGCGCGGTGTAGACATCGATCTCGCCCGCGAGGGTCATAGTGCACAGCGTACCTGTGCGTTCGGTCGTGATGTCGAGTTCCATGGGTCGGTACGCTCACTTCCGCTTCCGTGGTATCGGATGACTCCGACGATTGTACACGTGTGACACGCGAGCACTCAAACAAACCCTTCCCCGGCCGACCCATGATGCCACACCGCCCGAATTGGGTACGATTCATGGTGAATCGCGCAACGAAAGGACGCGTATGGCCCTGTCGATCGATCTCTCACAAGGTGAGTCCCATTGGCTGCTCACACTCGCAGGCGACCTGGACTACGGCGAGTGTGCGTCGTTCCGCATGAACATCGACCGCATCCTCAAGGCGACACCGCCCTCTACGATCGTGAATCTGTCCCGTCTCGAGTACCTCGATAGCTCCGGCCTCGGACTTCTGTTGAGTCTGTCCAAGGAGTACGGCGCGCAGGGCGGCCGACTCGTGCTCGTGACCAACGAGACCGTCGACAACATCCTGTCGCTCACGCGCCTCAACGGCATCTTCTCGACCGCGTCGTCGGTCGATGAAGCGCTCGCCGTCCTCGGCGAAGTCAACGCATGAACGACGCGTGAGCCCGTCTGCATGGATGCACGTCGACTGGCTCACGGTTCTCGCGGGATGCCGTTGCCGGATCAGGGTGTGACGGTCGCCTCGACCGTACCTGTGGCTTCACCGAGCCTGGTAAGTGCCGTGCGCGCGAAGTCTGGATCGCCGGGTCCCTGTCCTTCGGGATCGAGTTCGAGGTAACGCTCGAACGATGCGATGGCATCGCTGAGGCGACCGGCGGACTCGTAGAATATGCCGGCATTGAAGTACGCGGGCGCGAAGTCCGGATCGATTTCCCATACGGACTCGATCCGTTCGATCGCCCCTGCGGTATCCCCGCTGTAAAAGCGCGCGATGGCCGCGTCCGTGAGATCCGGGGGGATCGTGGCGTTGACCGCGAGGGCACGGTCGTAGAAGACGACCGCTGACAACCACAGCGGGCGGTCCGCCTCGATCGCGCCCGCCGAACTCGACTGCACTTCGCCGCCCCAGCCGGAGTACGCGTGGCCGATCTGAACGAGCACCGTATAACTCGTCGGCTCGCTGGCGAGCATCCGTTCGAGACCACTGACCCGCGGCGCGTACTTGCTGGCTATAGCATCGAGTTCGCCCTGGGTACCGCTCCCACCCTGGCTGCCGGAGTTGGAGAAAACACCGAGACCACCCCAGGGGATGAACGACAGGACGAGCAGCCCTGCCACGACGATGATGCCGATTCTGATTCCCGGCGAGGCCTTCTTCTTGTTGATCGCCACGTAGCGTCCTCCTCAGGTATGACACGCCATGCGGGCCCGGACTCACTGCGCCCGGACCCGCATGCGACGCATCGTGTGGGCTACTCGGTCTCCGTCGCGGGGGTGGACCCGCTAGGTGCGGTCGCCTCGCCGGACGGCGTCGTGCCGCCCGCGCCCTCGATCGGCGGGTGGCCCGGGGGTAGATTGCCGCCCTCGATCTGCTCGGGGCTCAATTGGGGAGCCGGAGTCACCTGGCCGCCGATAGCTGTGGGCGCAGGCACGCTCGTGTTCGCGCCAGCCGGTATCAGGATGCCGATGATGATGCCGGCGAGCAACGCGACGACGCCGAAGAGCGCCGCGACAGTCATACTCACCGACTGCATACCGGCGATGGTCCCGGCAACGGCGGGCGCGGTAGCGGCTGGCACGGCCGTGCGCGCACGGGACGGCTCGGGCTTCGCGTCACCCGCAGCGGCCGGGGCCTCGGCCGGGGCCTCGTCTTCGTCGAAGAAAAAGTCCTGGTCACTCACCTTCTGTATCCTCCTTGGTCGGGGGTGTCGCCGAATGCGCGTACCACGCCGTCGACAGGCCGTTCGGCCGCGGCGATTATAGCACGGATATGTACGGGGTAACGCCGTGCGCCGCGGCGTGTGCGACCTTGATTCCTGACCGTCGCGAGGGCAAGGCCGCCGCAGACCAGCCCGGTCAGCGCACCGGTGGTGTCCGGCGCGATTCCTAACGCAGAGCCAAGCAAGAAACCGGCCAGGTACCCTCCGATGACCGCGATCACCGGCGCGACGAATACCGTGCGCTGCGCGTGGCGCCGGGCAGCGGCCGGGGTCTCGACCTCGACGCAATCGCCCACGCGCACGCCGAACGGATCCTCGACGCCTTCAAGAAGGCGCGACCCGCCCGCCGCCTGGCTGCACGACCCGCAATCGGCGCACTCCGGACCCGGCTGCATGATGACGTCGGCCTCGCCCGGGCGGACGGCGGCGACCGTCCCGCGCTCGATCACGTCAGCACCGCAACTTCAGGCGTATCTCCTCGGCGCGTGCGGTGATGCGCTCCACGTCGAGGGTGAGCGACTCGTCGCCGTCGAACAGCACGCGGCCGCCTACCATCGTGAACACCACGTTGTCCTGGTTGGCGGCGTGCACGAGCGTGCTGTACGGGTTGTCGGTCGGCAGCTGATGACTGTGCGACAGGTCCACCGCGATGATGTCGGCCTGCTTGCCGGGTTGAAGCGAGCCGGTCGCGCCGTCGATCCGCAGCGCGCGAGCCGCATCGAGCGTGCCGAGTCCGACGAACGTGCGCGCGTTATGGAACTGCTCGTTGGCGTCGACCGCGCGCTGGATGAGCAGGCCGATACGCATCTCGTCGAACATGTCCATGGTGTTGTTCGAGGCCGGCGAGTCCGTGCCGATGCCGACGGTGATACCGCGGTTGAGCATCTTGCGCAACGGCAACACGCCCATGCCGAGCTTCGCGTTGCAGCGCGGGCAGAACGCCACGGACACATCGTGCGAGGCGAGGACCTCGATGTCCTCGTCGTCGACCTGCGTGCAATGCACCGCGAGCAGGTTCGGCACGGCCATGAGTTCCCATTGCAGCACATAGCGCACCGGGCTGACGCCGGTCGGCAACCACGGTACCTTGTCGGCATCGAGTTCGCGGTAGTCGACCGCGAGCACCGAGCTGCCGTACTTCACGAAGTCGTACTCCTGCCTCGAGCCCGCGAGGTGCGTCGAGACGGGCAGCCCTTCCGCGGTCGCGTACTGCGCCACGCGGCGGAACAGCTCGGGGTGGCAGCTGTACGTCGAGTGCGGCGCGATGCCGACGGTCATCAGATCGCCGTTCGCCGAGGAACGCCAGGCGGCGATGTCGTCAGCGGCACGCTCCATCACCTCGTCTACGCGGGCCTTATCCATCGTCGAGACTTCGCGGTAGACGAACGCACGTATCCCCGAGGAGGCCACTGCACGGGCCGACGCTCCGGTCTCGGTGATGTCGGCGACGGTCGTGATGCCGGAACGAAGCGCTTCGAGTGCTCCAAGGAGCGCCGAATCCTCCCAGTCGACCCCATCGAGCCGCTTCTCCTTCTCCATGAGCTGCAACTTCCACTGCGCGTAGGGCAGGTCGTCGACAAGGCCGCGCATGGCCGAAAACTCGAGATGCGTGTGCAAGTCGACGAAGCCCGGCATGACCGCCGCAAGACCGAAGTCGCGGATCTCCTCCTCCGGGTGCAGCTCTTTGAGGGTGGCCAGATCGCCGATCTCGACGATCACGCCGTCGCGGACCAGAACCGCCCCGTGTTCGATGTGAGGCGTGGCGACAGGTAGGACGTAGCGTGCGGCAAGAAGCATCTCGCGCCTCCAGGGTGACCGGCGGGTTCAGCCCTTATCTTACCGCAGTGTGAATGGCGACGATGCCGCCGGTGCGGTTCGCCCAGTCGATCGCCGAGAAACCCGCGGCCCGCAGCTCTGCGGCAAGCGCAGGCTGATCGGGGAAGCGGCGGATCGAGTCGTTGAGATACCGGAACGATGCGCGGTCGCCGCCGGAGAGCATCGAGCCGAGCAGCGGGATCACCGACCGCAGATATATGTGGTACAGCGCACGCCACACAGCGAACGGAGGCCGGGAGAACTCGAGAATCACGTACCTGCCGCCGGGGCGCAGCACGCGGTGGACCTCGGCAAAGTTCGCGGCGCGATCGGGCAGGTTGCGCACGCCGAACGCGACGGTTACGACATGGAAACTCGCGTCGGGAAACGGCGGGGACTGGGCGTCGGCCACGGAGAAGCTGACCCTTGTGGAGCCTAACGCGCGCTCCGCCTTGCGCTCGGCGACCGCAAGCATCTCCGGAGCGAAGTCGGTGGCGACGACCTCCTCGGCTATTCCGGCGGCCGCCAGCGCGAAAGCCAGGTCGCCGGTGCCGGCGCACAGGTCGAGGACGCGAGCGCCCGGCTGCAGGCGTGCGGCTGATACGGCGGCGCGGCGCCAGAGCCGGTCGAAGCCGAGACTCGAAAACAGGTTGAACGTATCGTAGCTGCCAGCGATGCGACCGAAGATCCCGCGCACGCGCTCGGTGGTGGCTTCACCCGGAGCCGGGTTCTCCCGGTCCTCCGTGCGCGCTTCGGTCATCAGGCCTCCGGGTTCTCGCAGACGGTTCTCGGCGCTACTCGCCGCAGACCTATCAAGTTAGCGAGATTCTCCGTGATCCACAACACGAGGACGTGCCACACGTGGCGCCAGTTGGCTTTGGACGGCCAGCTCAACTCGCTCTTCTCGCACACTGTCGACTCGGAGAGCCGGTCGAGCTCGGACTTGAGTGCGGCGAGCCCCTTGTCTCTGACGCGCGGTTTCTCGCCCATGAGCGCGTCGACACGATCCATCGCCACGCGGGCCTGCGTGATCCGCTCTTCGGTGCGCGCGACCATACCCGGCTCGACGATGCCGAGACGCCCCTTGAGCCGATTGAGCTGCAGACCGACCTCGTAGGTGGCGTCGACCATCTCGGCCGGGCTCATCGCGTGGCTCTCGTAGTTCATGATGTGCTTCCACGAGGGCTGGATGAGCAGTTGGCGGTGCTCTTCGAGCGTGGTGGCACGACGTGTGTAGCCGTACTTGGCAGGGTCGTCGAAGACCATCGAGCCCGGATCGAGGAACGGCGCCATCGGCGAGGAGAACGCGAGCAGGCGCGGATCGTTGCCGACCTTCGCATAGAGCGACTCGATGTAGGCCGGCGTCTCGAGCACGGACGCGGCGGTCTGGGCCGGGATGCCGGTCATGAAGTACAGGTCGAACCGCGAGCATCCGTTGCGGAGCGCCGCGGCGATCGACTCCTCGAGCCGGGCCGTGGTGTAGTGGTGCTTCCCGAAGGCGGCGCGCACGCAGTCGTCGTGTGACTCGGCGCTGATCTCGACCGAGTAATCGGTGAGATGCTCATTCAGGAACTGGTAGAACTCCTCGGCGGGCGGCTTGAAGAACTCGAAACCGATGGGGTTGCGCAGCTTGATACGCGACAGACCGCGGATGAACGCAGCGACGTAGTCACGGCCGCCTTGCAGGAAGTCGTTGAGCACGAAGATCGGCCCGGGGATGTACTTCTGGACGTGCTCGATGTCGCGTACCAGCAGCTCCGGATCGCGGAAGGCGACCCTCTTGCGCCCGAAATGGGTGCGGAACGAGTACGCGCTGCCGCCGCAGGTCGTACAGTTGTGCGTACAACCGCGACACGTCAGCGAGGCGCAGACGGGATACTGGAGCCAGTCCTTGAACGGCACCGAGCCCATCATGTCGCGATAACGGATGACCGACTTCATGGAGAAGGAGTAGTCGAGCGAGATGTCGTTCATGTCGTCGGGCACCCACTGAAGCGGGTTGACGACGACCGAGCCGTCGCGCGTGGTATACGTCAGGTTCGGGATGTCGTCGACGCGGCCCTTGCCCTTGAGCGCGTACACGAGACGCGTGATGGGCTCTTCGGTCGAATCCCCGCGCACGACATAGTCGATCCACGGGTACCCGGCAAGCTCCTCGTGGAAGTAGCTCGCCGACAATCCGCCGAAGATCACCGGCGTCTCGGGGTGGTACTGCTTGACGATGCGCGCGACCTCGACGGATCCATGCGCGTGCGGCAGCCAGTGCAGGTCGATACCGAACGCGACAGGGTCCATCTCGCGGATGGCCGCTTCGACGTCGTAGTCGGGGCGGTTGAGCATGAGTACCGCGAGGTTGACGATGCGGACCTTCAGACCGTGGCGCTCCATGTACTCGGCCATCGTGGTGAAACCGAGCGGATACATTTCGAACACAGGTGTCGACGGGACCATGTCCGAGACGGGACCGAACATAATAGAGCGCTCACGGAAGTCGTAGACGCTGGGTGCATGCAGCAACACGAGGTCCACTCGTGACATAAATCCAGGCCTTCCTGTCGTGCGCGAATCCGCTACTGCGTTCGATATGCAGGTCCGTATCCCTGCCTGGAAGAGTCCGCTAACGTGGTGGTGGCGGCGTCGCGGTGCCCTCGACGGCTTCGGCATCGATCGCGACCCATCGGCCGTCGACTAACCGCATCTGAAAGACCGTGGCAACCGGCCAATCCGGCCAATCGTCGAGGTCTCGCCACACGATGACCACGTCGGCTGCCGAGGAGGACTCCGCTGACACGTAGGGCGCGTCCCAATCCGGCATCGGGTCGACCCCGGCGGTCTCCTCGGCGGTCGCACGGGCGAGCTCGACGGCCACATCCGGCTCGGCGAAGAACTCCGCATACGCCGATGCGTCCGTCGAACGCTCGGCCCGCAGTTCCAGTAAGGACTGGATCGCCTGGGCCGGCGGGTCGAGAGGCTCGCCTTTCCCCACGCAACCACCGCTGATGATGACCGTCGCCAGCGCGAGCGACAGTGCTGCGACGAATCGAGCCGGTCTGCTCATTCGGCCGCCTCCCGAACGTTATAGATCTTGACGCGACCCTCGGCGCTGTCGGTGACGTAGAGGCGCGCGTTGGCGACGTCCCACAGCATCGCTTCCGGCGCTGTGAGGAAACCGCCGCGGTCGACACCCTCGGTGCGCGCGTCGGCGACCGTATCGACGACGGTCGCACCGTCCGGCTCGAAGATGCTCACGACGCGGCCGAACGTCTCGGCGACGAACACCCGGCCAGCCGAATCGATCACGATACCTCTCGGCAGGTCGAATCTGCGTTGCAGCGACCCGAGCAACCGCCCGTCGGCCGGGTCGAGTGCGAGCACCCTGCCCGCGTTGGAGTCAGATACCCACAGCGTGCCCTCAGCGGCGAGCAGTCCACCCACATACGTGAGCCGGGGCTCGAGATCGACCGCGATCACACGCTGCGCGGCACCGGCGTCATCGAAGATCTTGATGGACCCATCTGACGCGTCGGCGACGTATAGCTCCCCGTCATGGTATTCCACCGCGGTGGGCTGCCCGACAACGGCCCTGCCTGTGGAAGCGAGCGTCACGACGTCTGCATCCGGATTCTGCGGGTCGACGAATACCACACGCGAACCAGAGGTATCGACGACAGCGAGTCGCCCATCGGCCAGCACCGCGACGTCGATCGGATAGGCGACCGGAGCGTCCTGGGCAGGCGGTACGGCGAGTGTGGCGACTCTGGTGCCGTCGTAACCGAACACACCGACCGAGCCCGCGTCCGCGAGCGTCACATACAACCGCTCGCCATCGGTGGCGATCCCTCTGGGTCCAGGCAGGGGCGGCGACCCTTCGGGTGGGAATTGCCCGGCATACGCGACGGTGGCTTGCGAACCTTCGGCGAAGGGCTCGAAGGTCACGCCCTGGTCGGGCGATTCCAGGCGCATGGCGTGCCACACGGCGAAGACGACGGCGCCCGTCAACAGAATCGATGCGACGGTGGCCCACAGCGTGCGGGGACGTATGCCACGAGACATGTATCGGCTCCTCACGGCGAATCAGGATACGGTGCGCTCGCGCGCAGGCTAGCGTCTGACCGCAGCGGCCACATGACACCCGGCGCAGTAGGTCGGCTTGTGACACTTGAAGCACGCCTGCGCACCACTGGTCCGCACCGCATCGACGTGTTGTGGGATCCACGGCAGCGCCGGGTCGCCGTCAGGATGATGACACGCGTTACAGAACCGCGTGTCATCCGCTTTGCCGCCCTGAGCGTGGCAGGTGGCGCACACCTTCGGACTCGAGCGCCCGAGATCCCCGTGACCGGCCTGGAAGTCGGACGGATGCGGCATGGGTAGACCGTGGCAGTCCGAGCAGAACTTCTCGGCATGGCACGTGGAGCAGTAGTTGACCTCGCCTGCCGAGGGGATCTTCTCCTCCCACGGATTGTACCCGCCGCCGCCGGCGTACGCCTTCTCGATGCCGAGGGAGGCGCCGTCCGTCGTCTTCTTGGACTCCTTCTCGCGGTAGGCGGCAGCGGCGGCTTCGGCGGCCTTCACGCGCTCGATCTCCTCAAGCGCCATCTTCGCGTGGCCGGCCGGGTAGAAGCCCTCGGCGCGGTGGTCGTCGGGCTTCAGCTCGAAGCCCGGCGGGTGGCACGCGGCGCAAGCCCCCGTGGCCAGAGACCCCTCCTCCAGGCCGTGGCACCGGCAGCACGCGCTCATCTTCATCCAGTCGTCGTGCTTGCGGTTGGGCTTGCCGGTCTTGGGGTCGGTGAGCGTCAGCTCGAAGTCCTCGCGGTGCGCCACGCGGTTGTGGCACATGGTGCACGTGATCTCCTCGTCGCGGTGGACCTTGTGGTCGATGATGATGCCCTCGCTCGGCGTGATCCTGCGGTTTTCCGAGTGGCACTGCGTGCACTGCTTCTCGGGCATCACCATGGCGAGGTGCGAGGTGGGGTTCAAAGGCAGCGAGAACTTGTCCGTCGCCGTCAGGTAGAGCTCGGCGAGCGCCTCCGCCTTGTGCAAGAGGAACTTCACGGGGTCGGCGTTGACGGGCATGTGGCACGCCATGCACGAGACCTCGGCGTGCGATGAGCGGTCATAGGCCGTGATCGTGTCGTCCTGGACCTCGTGACAGACCTCCGCGCAGAACCAGTAGGTCGACGTCACCCCCAATGCGACGATCACGACGGCAGCCATCATCAGGGTGGCCACGCCCGTCCAGATGATGTACCGCGGCCGGCGGACCGGGTCCTTGAACCCTGAGAGTGAGATGCGGGGCATAACGACTAGTTCGTCCTTCCGGCGTTCGCGGTGCTAGAAATCGATTCCGACGCGCTTGCCCTCGATCACGGCATGGCAGATCAGACAGTTACCGTCGAACGGGGCATCCATGTATCGCAGCATACGCGTGTTCCTCGTGCCGTGTGGATCATGACACGAGGAGGTGCATGTGAGCGGCGACCGGTTGTTGACATCATAGTGCACGGGGCGTACCGGATGGTTGTTGCGCCGTACGGTCGGCGACGACTCATCGTAGTGCATGGGCTCGTGACAGCGTAGGCATACGTCGGGATTCTGCGCGATGAGGATCGGCGCATACGGTGAGCCATGGGGCGTGTGACACCTCACGCATAAAGTACGGTTATGGACAGAAGCATCGTAGCGGGCCTTGATCGTCGCCGCGTGACACTCGTAGCACAGGTCGTTGTCACGGGCGATCAGCAGACCGGAGTGGTCGGCCGCATGCGGGTTGTGGCAGTCGGCGCAGTTGAGCTGCACCGCGTCCACCGGGTGGGTGCTCGCCTGGCGGAAATCCTCCGCGATGGACGGATGGCAGTCATAGCACAGCGTCGGCTCGTCTTTGAGGAGCAAGGGCCGGTAGTCCGAGCCGTGAGGTTCATGGCAGCCCGTGCAGTTATCGTATTCGAACGGTTGATGCTGGACGGCCTTGGCACTCAGGAAGGCTACCGACGGGTGACACATGAAGCACAGGTCGCGCTGGTTCGAGACGAGGATGCCCTTCCACGCCGAGGCGTGCGGGTCGTGGCAGTTCATGCAGTGCCGGCCACCGAACGGCGGGTGCACTTGGTCGCGCGCGAGCTCCGGCCCGACCGGGTGGCAGGTGATGCACAGGTCGCGTTCGTCTTGCACGAGCAGAGCGCGGTGGTCAGACGCGTGCGGCTTGTGGCACGTGACGCAGTAGCCGCGCTCGAAGGGGTTGTGGGGATACGGCAGCGCCAGCTGGGCGCCCATGCTCCCGTGACAGATCCAGCACAGCTCGTCACTGGCGCGACTAAGTTGGACTCCGTCTCGGCGATACGTTTCGTGACGACGCTCTTGAGGCGTCCGCCCTCCTCGGTGCGCTCGATACCGGTCGCACTGTCATAGGCCGCGATGATCCACTTGAGCGGCAGCCATTCGACGAGCGTGCGGACCCGCTCCCACGTTCTCGATGCGCCCGAGTACGTCGACCGCTCGATCTCCGTGCCGTGCGGCGTGTGGCACACGACGCACTCCTTGATCATGAAGGGGCTGTGCACCGAGGCACGCTGAAGATCGGGGATCAGCTCCGTGTGACATTGGAGGCATTCGAGGTTCCTGGTGATGAAACGTGCCTGGTCGGGACCCCTGTTGATCCATTGATCGACGACGACGCTGACGCTGCACAGCAGCAGAAGGAGAAGGAGCAGCAGAACAAGCCAGCGCTTCGATCCACCGGTCTCGCCACTGTCTTCTGAGACATCCTGGATGGCATCGATGTCGTCTACGACGACCTCCGGGTCACTCAACGGTCCTCCCGGCACTGCCAGGCACAACAGCCTCGTTTCGCATGCACCTCAGACGCGGTCGATAGCGCCGACAACAGTCTACCACGTCGAACTTCTTGTTTGAACGAACCTGAACGTGGAATCCGGACATGAGCCGGTCTCTTACCCAACCCGCCGTGACCTTTACCGCGCACCTAATAGCCGAGCAGATACGCACCGTGGATCGATTGGTACACGAGCGGGACACCGATGAGCGAGAATAGCACCACCGGGAGCGCCAACACTGCGAACCAGGCCGAACGCCGGCCTCTCCACCCCAACGTGAGCCGGGTGTGCAGGTATAGCGCGTAAACGACCCACGAGATGAGTGACCACGTCTCGATAGGATCCCACGCCCAATACCGCCCCCACGCCTCATTCGCCCAGATCGCACCGGATGCGATCATGATGCCGAGGAACACGAACCCCGCGCCCGCGAACCGGAACTGCAGGTCGTCGATGACGTCTTGTGACGGCATCTTGGCGAGCATGCCGGACAGCGTGCCGGTAGCCCGCTCGCGAAACAGGAACACGAGTGCGAGCGCGAACGAGATGATGAACGCGCCGTAGCTGATCTTAGCGAAGATAACGTGGATATTGAGCCACCAGCTCGCCAATTTGCTGGTGATCTCGAGTTCGGCTTTGGACGTGAACATCGACGCGCCGAGCATGAGAAATGCGACCGGCATGAGGATCACGCCGATTCCGGCGAGCTCGCGGCGGCGCAGGGCGATGAACGCGAGTGCGGCCACCGAGATGAAGGCGTAGCTTGACACGACCTCATAGAAGCCGAGGTACGGCCCGTGTTCGACCCGGACCCACCGTACGCCGATTCCGACTGCATGCGGTACCAGGCCTGCCGCCGCGCTCCACAGGGCAAGCGACCCGATCGTAGGCCGACGGAACACGGCGGCGGTCACGAACAGCACCGCCGAAGAAGCGTACAGCGTCACGGCGATCCACATCAGAACAATCTCGAGTGTCACGAGTCCTCCTTGCCCACTGCCGCTCCGACTCCTACCATCACACGTTCGACGAAGCCGGAGTCCCCCCTGCTGTGGCTGACGGACACGCACAGGGCCGGAACATCGCCGGAACGGTCGAGCAGGACCCACGCGGCGCGGTACGGAACGAGCACCGACACGCCAACCGACAGACACGCGACCACGAGCAGCGCGTAAAGCAGCGATATCGACCAGTCATCGACGACTGACAAGCGCGCGTACTTCCCGAGATGATCGATCCTAAGAGACACCCCGTCCGCCAGGTCCACGGCGTCACCCACTCCCATCACCCGGCTTATGGTCGAGCCGTCGCGACGCGCCACCTCGACTCGCACGGCCACGTTCGCCCCGAACTCGGGAGCGAACGTGGCGCTGGCCACCTCGGCTCCGGTGGGATCCGCATAGGTCTCGGTGACCGAGGCCCAACCCGACGCAGACGTCTCATCCCGGTCTATCAGAACCTGTGAAGGCTCTGAGGCGATGTCTCCCTCGAGGAGCGTCGTGACCGCTCCGAGCCCCCAATCGGAGATGTGCACGGTGAGCGCGCCGTGATGTAACGGCTTGTTCGGGTAGACGCGCCCGCGCGCCAGCTCCCGGTCACCGTCGCGCAGATACACGACCGGGGCGGCCCCACGATCGATTCCGTCCTCGATGAACTCTACGGGCATGTCCTTCTCGACACCGATGGTCAGACCGCTCATCGAGGCATGAAGAGCGCCCCGCTCGAGCCGTCCGTAGGACTCCACGACATCGGGCTTCTCGTACCCTGCGACGATTCCGATCAGACCCTCTGAACGCGTGAGCGCGCCGACGGGCACGACCAGCAGTAGCCCGACGATAGCCCAGTGGAAGATCGGCGAGCCGAGCAGTCCCCAGGCACCCGACGATGCCTCGCTGATGAGAGGGCCGCTGCGCACCCGCAAGCCGATCCGGCGCAGCGCATCGCCCGCATCGCGATAGCGCGCCTCGGCATCATCGGCATCGAACTCGAAACGAGCACCCGGTCGCGTACGCAGCGCCTCGACCTGGCGTGCATCCACAGTCCCGCGCGAACGCATGATGCGCGCGGCACGGGCAGTCCTGTCCCAGGCGCACACCACCGTCGAGGCGGTGAGCACGAACAGCATTCCGAGGAACATCGGGTGGCTGAACGCCTCATGCAACCCGAGCGCCTCGAACGTCGCCCCGAGCGCCGGGTAGCGCCCGGCCCAGCGTGTCACGGCTGCGGCGTCGAGCGACCGCTGAGGGATGATCGAGCCGACGACGAGATAGAGCCCGAGCGCCCCGAGCAGCCACGCGACGAACCGGGGTGAGCGCAGGGTCCTGCGGATCCGGCGAACCGGCGGCACCCCGTGCTTCATGGGCCTACTCGACCTCACCGCGCGGCACCGCGTCGACTTCGTCGACGAGCCACGCGTCCCTGTCCTCGGCACGCACCACCGTATAGCGAGCGACGTACGTGGCGGTGAGTTCCTCGCTGATGTACGCGCCGTCGGGGCCGAAATAACGGTACGCCCACTCCTCGTAGGTGTCCACGGTCTTGGTCGACTCGCTCCCGCTCACTTCATTGATGTCGAATTCGAGGAGCCGCTGGTCGATACCCTTGCTCTCCTGACGGTTCTTCTCAACGTAGGAGTCGACGCGCACGAACTCCCATGAGGTCATGAAATCGAAGGCGGCCTGCGAGTCGCCCGTGCGGTACGCGTACGAGATCCAGTCCAGATACGTGCGCACCGCCGCCTCGGGTGTGGACAGATCGGTGTTCTCCGGAGCCGGGAGCTCGACCTTCCGCTCCTTCGCGGGCTCGGGTTCAGACTCAGCCGGATCCGAGCAGCCAAGAAGCGGCATCACCAGCACGAACGCCAGGCATATCGCGAGAACGAGAGAAAGAAGCTGCACGCCGCGTGCGCTACGGGTTCCTGCTTGCGGGGTCATGGTCACCGGGCGCGCCTAGTCGTGACAGTTGAGACACAGGCTGTCGGTGCTCTCCACGAGCAGTCGAGGCGCGCCCGACTCGTGCGGGAAGACCTGGAAGCGCGGGTTGTCCCCCGAAACGGCACCGTCAGCCGCCGTCACGGTGAACTCCTCGGCGAATCCGTCGAGTGTCGAGATCCGCTGCCTGGCCGCCGGGTCGTTCCCGACCGAGCGCGCGTCCTCGTGGCACTGCTGGCAGATCGGGTAGAAGCGTCCCGGGGGATCGGCGGTCGACGTCGGCATGACGTACCCGCGGTTCGAGCCGCCGAGCGATCCCCACTCGACCGTACTGGTGTTGGGGCCCGAGACGCGGACGACGTTATCGTAGTAGACGCCGGCGGTCTCCGTCTCGACGGGATGGTTGTACACACCGGCCGAACCGTAAAGGCGACCGGTGTGGCACGAACCACACCAGTTCGAGCCGTAGACGACGACGTCGGTCGAAGCGGTCGTCGGACGCTTCTTCAGCAGCCGGTTGGTCTTCTCGACATCGGCGGGCGCCGTCGTCGGGAACGACGCCGGAGTAGATTCACGCACGCGATCGCCGGTGAACGGCTCGACCGTGTTGGCGTCGTGGGGGCTGTGACAATCGCTGCAGGTCAACAGGCCGCCACTGGCGAGGAAGGTCTTGACCTGCGATCCGCCGGAAAGCGCACCACCCGGGACCATGTTCGTCTCCTCGATGCGATGGGCGGACTGGACAGCCATGCCCCTGGCCGCAAGCGCACCGTAGACACCCTTGCCGCCGGTACCGTCATGACAGCTGTTGCACGTGTCCCTGATCGTCGAGGCGGACAGCAGGAGCATGCTGCCGAGCGGTGCGGCATGGATCGTGTGGCACGTCTGGCACTTCCGGGTACCGGTCGTGTAGCCGCCGTGGGAGCCCTTTCGCGGCCGCACGGCGTTGACGGTGAGAGTCGTTTCCCCCGCATCGAGGCCGTGGCACTCCTGGCAGGTCTTGCCGGTGGGCGGGTCGATCTCGTCATAGGCCAGCGCCGGCGCGGTGCCGATCGCGACGAGTATCGTGAAGAGGACTATGACTATCGCCAGGTTCCGGCTCAACGGAGCGACCCGCCAATCATGAGGTCGTATGCGTCCGGGGAGAGTGCACCACACCAATCCTACCTGAATGAAGCTTCACAAGCAAGGTCGCCCCCGGTGGTCCGAGTCGGCGAAACACGTGTTCTGACCTGCTGTGTTCGCTAGCGCCGCCGCACTCAGGCTAGCGGCGTACTAGCTCGAGCAGCTGCACCCGGCCGTTCTCCTTGTCAGCCACGAGCAGACGGTTTCCGCGAGCATCGATCGAGTTCGGGAAGTTGAACTGTCCCGGTGCGATGCCACGCTGGCCGTAGCGCCCGAGAACCTTACCGTCGCGGTCGAGCTCGACTATCTCGAACTCGAAGGCGTCGACGACCACGATCGTGCCCGCACCGGTGATCGCGACATCACGCGGAAGGCCGAACACGTTGTCCACGCGCCTGTCCAGTTCGGCGACCGGATCGCCGAGAACCCATCGTGGCGCACCGTCGGCCGTAAGCGCCATGACGCGGTTGTTGTTGGAGTCCGCGACGTACACCGTGCCGTCCGCGTCCACCGCAAGCCCGTTGGGACGGTCCATCGCGCCGGGCGCGGCGCCAGGGCGACCGAACTGGCGCACGAACTCGCCTTGGGTCGCGAACACCACGATCTGGTATGCGTCGGTCGCGTACACGTGTCCGTCCGCGACCGCCACGCCCGTCACCGCGATACCGGTGCCGCCCTCGCCCGAACTACCACGTCCGACGCGAGCGTTCGGGTCTGGAAAACGCCGCAGGAACGTGCCATCGGCATCGAACGCCTGGATCTGGTCGTTGTAGAAGTCGGCCACGTAGACCGTACCGTCCTCGTCGACCGCGACTCCTGTCGGGAAGTTCATGCGCCCGGGTTCCCACGTCGCCTTGACGCCCGATGCCGGTTTGGCGATCCCGAGACCGCCGAACTCGAAGAGGAAACCCCCGTCGGCATCGAACACGCAGACGCGGTTGTTGCCGGTGTCGGCGACGTAGATCGTGCCATCAGGGGCCAGTGCGGCCCCGAGCGGCCGTGAGAAGTCGGGGTTCGCCCCCGTCCCCGGACCGTCGATGGTCAGAAGCGACCGTATCCCAGCCCGCTCCTGCCCGCCATCGGTCACCGACGGGTCGGGCGACATGAACAGCACCAGATACACGAGAAGGGCCACGAGTGCGACCGCCAGTAGCAGAGCGAACACCGAAAACACCTGCCGAGCGGTGATGTGCTCGCGAGACAGCGTCATCCGATCACGCCGATGCTCATTCGATCACGCCGAGCCGGTCGAGCGCTTCCCTGGCTTCCGGCATGTCAGGGTAGTACTTCAAAGCGAGCCGATAGCGCGCTTCGGCCCAGTCGGCTCGACCGAGGTTCTCATACGCCAACCCCATGAGGAACTGCAGGTCGGCCGAGGACTCGTTCTGCTCGACGACCGGGCGAACGGCATAGACGAGCGAACGGTACGCACCGCGCTTCGCGTAGTACTCGCCGAGCACTTTGGCGGCGAGCACATGTTCGGGGTCGCGCTCCAAGACGTCCCATAGGGTCTCCTCGGCTTCGCGATCCTTTCCCTGCTCCAGCAGGATGAGACCCTTGTTGTACAGGGCGGCGGGCTCGAAGGGCTCAACGCGCAACACCGCGTCGTACTGCTCGATGGCGTCGCTCAGCCGACCCGCACGCTGGTACGCGTAGCCGAGAGACAGCCGCGCGGCGGTGTCGTCAGGCGCACGGGCCACGACCGCTTCCGACTGTACGATCTCGCGCTCGATCGCACTTGGCGCGGCAGAGGGTGTCAGGAGTCCACGGACGATGTAACCGCCCACACCGACGACGGCAAGCAGCAAGACGAGAACGAGCGCGGCCAGCCAGGCCGGAACGAGGTCTTCCTCGCGCTGCTGCTGGTGCTGCTGCTGGTGGTGCTCGCTCATCGTTTCGAATCCGTGTTCAGGTGATACGACAGTATCTGCAGTTCGGCGGCGACGTCGGCCTGACGCACGGCGACGTCGGCAGGCACGTCGAGCCTGACCGGCGCAAAGTTGAGGATTCCCTTGATCCCGGCGCGCACCAGGCGGTCGACGACCTCTTGGGCCGCGTCGGCGGGCACCGCCAGAACCGCGATCTCTATGTCCTGCTCCTCAACGATCTCCTCGAGCCGGACAAGCGGTTCGACCGCCATGCCCTCGGCGATCATCGTGCCGATCTTGTCGGCGTCGACGTCGAAGACCGCCGATATCGTGAACCCGCGGTCCTGGAACCCGCCGTAGCTGCGCAACGCGCTGCCGAGACGCCCATACCCGATGATGGCGACGTTGCGCGGGCTCTGCAGCCCGAGCCAGCGCGTGAGGTGTGCGATGAGCTCATCGACGTCGTAGCCCAGACCGCGGATTCCGTACTCGCCGAGATACGAGAGGTCCTTGCGAACCTGCGCGGCGTTCGTGCCGGCCATCTGTGCGATCTTCACCGAATTGGCGATGTCGACCCGCTGTGACTGAAGTTCGATCAGACAACGCAGGTAGAGCGGAAGCCTCTGGACCGTCGTCGAGGGCACGTTCGTGTGGTGTCTCATACGGCGCACATCTCTCTCATCATGACCACGTGATCGGCGCTACTCCTGCCCGGCCGCAAGACTCGCCTCGATCCGGGCGAGCGTCTCGACCGCGAGCGAGTGCTCCGGTTGTATGGCCACCACCTTCTCAAGCGTGTCGCGCGCGACCTGAAAATCGCCGAGCTTCTCTGCGATGCCGGCGTACATGATCTGCACATCGATGTAGTTCGGGTCCATCTCGGCGGCGAAACGGGCCTCCTCGTACGCAGCATCGACGTCGCCTTTGGCCAACAGCGCGCGAGCGAGTTGGAACCGCAGCGCAGGACCGTACTTGAACCCCATCTCGTCAATCCCGCGTCGGGCGATGGCCACCGAGCTGTCGTGGTACCGCGGGTCGAGGTAGTCTCCCGCCGCCGTGTACAGGTTGGCGAGGAAGACGTAGTTGTCGTACTCCCACGGCACGAACTCGATCGTCTCGATCAGAGACGCTTCGGCGCGCCTGAAGGTCTCCTGAGCTTGGGTGTAGAGGATCTGCTGCTCATCTCCCTGGGCCTGCGTGA
>CAMTXY010000255.1:0-9142 GCA_947085795.1 uncultured Actinomycetes bacterium
GACTGGAGTTCAGACGTGTGCTCTTCCGATCTGTCGACGATCTGGATACGCTTGAGCAGGTCGGCACCTTCCGTGGCGTGGCTCTTGACGACATGCCACTCATCGCTCGTGAGCGGTCCCTGCTTGTTGAGGATGCTTTCGGGGATTCGTACCTTGCCGAGGTCGTAGAGCAGCGCGGACAGCCCGAGTGAACGTAGCGAGTCCTGGTCGAGCCCGAGCGACGCACCGAGCGAGAGTGACAGGATGCACACATTGATCGCGTGGTTGAGCGTGTAGTCGTCGTGGCTCCTGATGGCGGTCAGGCCGAGGACCGCCGCAGGGTCGCGGAACAGGTTCTCGAGCAGCGAGTTGATGATGTGCTGGAGCGGTTCGGCCTCGAAGACCTTGCCGAGTTTGACCTGGGTCTCCACATCGCGCATCGCCGAGACGCCGACATCGTAGACCTCTCGTGCGCGCGCCTTGTTCTCGCGGCGCTGGCTTTCGCGGTCGGTCTCGTCGAACGTTGTCGTCTCCGCCACCGTCAGATGCGTCGCTCCTTGCGATTCGAGGAACACCCGGGCGGCATCGACATCGTGGATACGGGTGTCGGCGAGCAGGCTCACGAGCCCCATGGCGTCCTGGCGCGAGAATCCGTCAAGGAACGTCACTGCGGAGATACCCCGGCTGAGGAACTCCTCAATGAGCTTGTGATAGGTGACGCTCTCCTCGGGGAACACCTGGTTTTCGACGAACAGCGTCCCCTTATACAGGTTGACGGCCACTTCCTCGAACCCCAGCTCTCCGAGTTCGCCGACAGCCGCGCCAAGCTCGTCCATGGAACGGGTCAGAAGCGGGTGGGTGACAGGATACAGCTGCGAGTTGGTGTGCGCGACGGCCAACGCGCGTACGAGCTCTTTGGCGCGTGCGAGTTTGCCGGGGGTGGAGAAGGGCACTTTGGCGGACTCTGCGGTCTGAGCCGCGATCTCTTCGGCGGACTCGAGCCGGTCTTCCGAGGTTCCGCCGTCGGTGATGTCGGTCATGGCGTATCGACTCCCTTGTCTTCGTCGCGGTCGCCGCCGGGCATGTGGGCCAGTGCCCGCTGGGCGAGGAACCTCAGCTCCTTGTTCTTGCGGCCGAACACGAACCGCCGGTTCGCCCAGCGGCGCAGCACGCGCTGCGCGTCGGTCGAGCCGAGCGACTCGAGGCTCTTGATGACTTCTTTCTTCAGCTCGTGGTTCCTTTCAAGGAAGTTTATGTCCTCGAGGATACGGATGAGTGCCGGGACCGCCTCGATGGCTTTGGCCCGCCCGATCTCGCGGATCACGAACCGGCGGGTCTCCGGGTCCCAGTGCGACACGGCGCTGGCGAGCGAGGAGCGGCCTTCGCCGCCGGGCATGTCCGCTAGTGCGGTGACGGCCGCGCGTCGTACCTCGGCGTCGAGGTTCTCGAGAGCCTGGGTGATGACGGGTATCGCGCGCCTGTCGCCGACGATCGGCAACATTCGGACTATCTCTATCACGGCGGGAGAGTCCTCTGTGCGTATCAGACGGCCGGCTGCGGTCAGGAGCGGCTCGCCGATGCTGCGTATCACAGGGCCGAACAAGGAGCGCTGCACCTCGTTGGCCTCAAGAAAGAAGCTCAGCAACGCCTCGGCGCCGGCGACGCCGGCGACCTTGATGATCTCGCCGGCCATGGCCGCGTCCGCGTTGGTCATGGGCGCGCGACACACGTCGGTCAGCACGCCGGGATCCTGCAGCCGGACCCGTGCCTGTTCGATCTCGAGCGCGAGCGCGGGGATCGCAGCGAGTTCGTCGAGCCGTCTAAGCGCCTCTCGGGCGGCTTCGAACGCACCGTCGCGGGCGGCAGGGGCGAGCGCTTCGCCGATCGCCCTGACCGCTTCGGGGGTCGGGGCGCTGCGGGAGATCGCCACGGTGGTCTGCAGCGCGCGGCCCGAAGCAAGGGTGGGTGACGCGAGAGCCACCTGCCGCTGCAACTCACCGGGGCTCTCCTCTTCGGCCACCTCGCGGGCCATGTCGTACACGCATGGGTCTTCGGGGACGCCGCACTCGGCCTCGGAGCGGGGCGAAGGGGCGAGTAGGATCGAGAGCTGCCCCAAGACCTCGGCGGGCAGTTCGAGCACGCCCATGAGCCGCAAAGGCTCGACGTCCGCGCGTGCCGCGACGAGAGCTAGCAGCCTCGCGAGCGCGGTGGGCCGCATGCGGGCCACGACGTCGAACATGCCGCGCATGCGCCGACCTGAGGAATCGGCCTTCAGGGAGAGGGTCAGCACGTTGAGCCGGGTGGCCTCGTCGAGCTGTAGCAGTGCCTCGGCGACGCGGGCGGCGGCGATGTCGCGCGTGGCTTCCTCCAACCGGCCGATGGCCGCGTGTACGTCGTCGTGGCCAGCGCCCTCATCGGCCGTGCGGGCCCAGGTCTCGGCCGCGGCCAACGCCTCGCGCCCGATGTCCTCGAGCGGGACGTTGGCCAGGTCGAGTCCGAGGATCCCGGCCTCATCCGACGTGCGCAGCGAGACTTCGATAACGGCGATGCGCGTCACGCCTGCGCCCGCGAGCAGGGTGCGCACGCCGCGCTGCCGCACTGATACCGGGTCGGAGTTGATGACGTGTACGAACGCCTGCGCTTCGCCGCATGTGATCCCAGGAGCGAGCACGAGCTGTCCGACCTGCATCGCATGCAACGTCTCGGCGAGCCACGTGACCTGGTTCTGTCCCGTCGCGAGCGCATCGTCCCCCGCCGTGAAGCCGTGCGGCTCGATCACGAACCGCAAGGAACCGAGCGCCGCCGTGACCTCGTTCGAGCGGTTCACGAATTTGTCGATCGCCTCGCCGGGCAGCGAGCTAGATGCGGGGTAGAGCCGCGACGTGTTCGCCGAGGAGGCGAGGAGGCGCAGGAGTTCCTCGGCACGGGGTTGCCCCTCGTTCTCCATATCGCCTCCCTCCCTTGTTCCTTGTGCAACGGTCACATGCTAAGTATCGGCGGATTCGAGCGGAGTGTAACGTAATGGTGGATACTGATTCACAGGACGATTGCCACACAAGCCGCCCGCCGCGATCGCCGGTCGAGAGAAGAACCGTCGTGCCCCTTCGGACTGACTCATATTACCGGAACCTCGCTGAGACGGCCCTGAAAGAGGTCGGCGTCGACGAGCCGCCGGTGCCTATCGAGGAAATGGCCCGCCGGTACGGCATACCCGTCCGCGACGTGCGGATGCCCATGTTCTTCGGCGGGGCGACGATCAACGAGAACGGTCTGCCGGTCATCCTGATCAACACGGCGAAGGACGAGTACACGCGCCGCAAGATCCTCGCTCACATGGTCGGGCACATGATCGTGCTCCTCGGCGATCCGAAAGGTTCGTATCCGCGGGACTCGGTCGAGGAGCACACCGACGCGAACACGGTCGCCGACGAGCTGCTCACGCCGGCGTACCTCGTGATCGACCAAGCTCAGAAGTGGTTCAACGATTACCGCTATCTCGCCCGTCTGTTCGGCGTGACGGAGAACGAGATGATGAAGAAGATGCTCGACATGGGCATCATCAAGCAGCGGGGCATCCTCTGGGACTACTGATACCATGAGCGTGGGACGGCGCTCGGCGTTGTCCCCGGGTGCGTCCGCCAAGCGACCCAAAGGAGGGTTCATGCGTGCGTCTTACGCCATAGGTGTCGATGTCGGAGGCACCCGTATCGCCACCGGGCTCGTTGAGCGCAAAGGCCGAATCGTCAAAGATGCCAAGATGCTTACGCCCAAAGGCGGGCCGTTCGCGATCGTCGATGCGATCATCGATATGGTCGGCCAGGTCTCGGCCGGGGTGCATGCGGGCGAGATCTCCGGGGTCGGCATCGGCCTGCCGGCCCAGATCGACTTCCTGCGTCAGAGCGTCGAGTTCTGTACGAACCTGCCGCTGGCGGGCGTCGACGTGCGGGCGCTCGTTATGTCGCGCGTCAAACAGCAGGTGACCATCGACAACGACGGCAATCTCGCGGCGTTCGGGGAGTTCCGGTACGGGGCGGCCAAGGGCGCGCGCGACTTCCTTATGATCACTCTGGGCACGGGCGTGGGCGGCGGCATGTTCGTCGCCGGCGAGCCGTACCGCGGGTTCCGCGGGCTCGGCGGCGAGGTGGGCCACATGGTGGTTCAGCTCGACGGGCCGCCGTGCCCGTGCGGCGGGACCGGCCACATCGAGAGCTACCTCGGCAGGCCGGCGCTCGCCGCCAAGGGCCGTGAGGTGGCCGCTACCTTCAAGGGCCGCGCGATTCTCGAGCAGGCGGGCAGCGACATCGACACGGTGACCGCCGAGGACATCATCAAGGCTTCGCTCGCAGGCGACGAAGTCGCCACGACGATTCTCATGGAGGCCGCCGTCGTGCTGGGCAGGGCGCTTGTCGGGTTCGTCAACCTGCTCAACCCGCAGATGATCGTGATAGGCGGTGGAATCGGCGAGTCGTGCCCGTTCATGATCGACCGGGCTGCGGAGTTCATCTCCGAGGAGGCGCTGGCCGGCCGCCGCGATGTGCGTGTGGTCCGCGCCGAACTGGGCAGCGACGCGGGCGTGCTCGGTGCCGCCGCGCTCGCTTTCGATGAGAGCGACGCCAAGGAGGGCCTGCACCGATGACCGGCCGGGCGACCGTGTTCTTCGCCCCCGTGCGTACCGCCGGGAAGAAGTCGCTCGTGGCCCGCGCGGGAGCGTTGCTGGAGCAGGCCGGATTGGATGCGGCGGTCAGTGAAGGCGACCTTGTCGCGGTCAAGCTCCACTTCGGGGAACAGGGCAACACCGGGTTCGTGCATCCGGTGTTCGTCCGTGAAGTGGTCGCCCGCATCAAGGCCGTCGGCGGCAAGCCGTTCCTCACCGACTCCAACACGCTTTACCGCGGCCAGCGCTTCAACGCGGTCGACCACATCGGGTGCGCGTTGCGCAACGGGTTCTCGTACGCCACAGTCGAGGCGCCCATCGTCATCGCCGACGGGCTCGATGGCCGCGAGGCATGCGATGTGCCCATCAGCGGGTTCAAGCACTTCGACAGCGTGCGCATCGGATCGGCTGCGGTGCACTCCGACGCCATGGTGGTCGTCACCCACGTCAAGGGTCACGAAGCGACCGGCTTCGGCGGGGCGTTCAAGAACGTCGGCATGGGTCTGGGGTGCCGCAGCGCCAAGCAGCGCATGCACGCCGACTTCCGCCCGGAGGTGAACGTCGATTCGTGCACAGCGTGTGAGCGGTGTGCCACGTGGTGTCCCGTGGACGCGATCGTGATCGGGCCCGACCGGGTGGCGGTCATCGACTACGAGACCTGCTACGGCTGCGGCGAGTGCGTCGCGGCCTGCCCCGTCGGCGCCATCGCGGTGCAGTGGAAGACCGAGCCTGCGGCGATTCAGGAGAAGATCGTCGAACACGTGGCGGGCGCCCTGGCGGGCAAGTCCGGTAAGGTGGTGTACCTATCCTTCGTGACCGATGTGACGCCCGACTGCGACTGCTGGCATTTCTCCGACGCGAGCATCGTGCCGGACATCGGCGTGCTGGCGTCGACGGACATCGTCGCGATCGACCAGGCGGCCTACGATCTCGTGACCGCCGCCCGGGGCCTTCCCGGCACTCGCGGCGAGGGTCTGGGCGAGGGGACCGACAAGTTCGCCGCGATCTCGGGTATCGACGGGCAGATGGCGCTGGCCTACGCGCAGGAGTCGGGCCTCGGGACGCGCGCCTACGATCTCGTCACCGTGAAGTGAACGCCGGCAGCGCAGACGGGCGCGGCATGCAGCGGGAGGGTGCAATCATGGAGTTCGGCGCGGTGCTCAAGCAGGCGTGGCGGATCACGTGGCGACACAAGATCCTGTGGATCTTCGGGCTGTTCGCCGGGGGACTCGGCGGCGGAGCCAGCGGCGCGGGCAACTTTCCCACAGGAAGCGGCGATGTCTCGACCGACCCGCTCGGGCAGTTCGAGCAACTCGAGCGAGCCCGGGAGTGGCTGCTCGAAAACCTCGTACTCGTGATTGCGCTGGGCACGGTCCTCGTGCTGCTCGGGCTGGTCCTGTGGGTCGTTGGCATCGCGGCCCGCGGCGGGCTTGTCCGACTGGTCCACGACGCCGAGGAGGGGCGCGAGGTGCGCGCCGTCAACGGGTGGTCGACCGGATTCCGCATGTGGGGACGCCTGTTCCTTCTCGGCCTCGTGCTGTACACCCCACTCGTCATCCTTGCCGTGCTCATCGGTCTGGTTACCTTCGGGCCGATGATCGCGGCGGCGATTCAGGGGGTCGACCCCACGCCGGCGATAGCGTCCATGTGCGGTGGCATCCTCATCGGCGGTCTGCTGCTGCTCGTCAGCGGCTTCGTGGCGGGGCTTCTTCATGAGCTCGGCGTGCGCCACGCGGTCATCGCAGACCAGCCGGCGTTGCGCTCGATAGGGCTGGCCTGGGGTGACGTGCGTTCGCGCTTCAAAGACGTGTTCGTCATGTGGCTCATCCTCGTGGGTGTCGGCATCGCCTACGGGATCGGCGTCGGGGTCATCGGGGCCGTGTTCGGCCTCGTGATGCTCGTGTCGGTCCTCGGCGGAGCATGGCTGGCAGCCGTTGCCGTCGGGTTCGTGCTCTTCCTCGTGCTGCTGCTGCCCACGGCGATCTACTCGACGTTCTACTCGGCGGTCTGGACGCTGTTCTACCGTCGACTCACCGGTCGGGAGGCGCTCGATGCCGAGGGAAGAACAGGCTTTCCTCCCCCGCCGCCTGCGGGCTTCATCCCTCCGGCGCCCGTGCCACCCGTTCCGCCCCGGCCCTCCGATGGCTGAGAGCGGTCGGCTGCTCGTCTGCGCGACGCCGATCGGCAACCTCGGCGACGTGACGCTGCGCGTGCTTGACGCGCTTCGTGACGCCGACGTGATCGTCGCCGAGGACACACGCGTGACGTCGCGCCTGCTCGCGCGCTACGCGATCGACACGCCGATGGAGCGCTATGACGCGCACACAGCGGCCCGGCGCACCACGCCGCTCGTCGAGCGGATGGCCGCTGGCGACACGATCGCGCTCGTGTCCGACGCCGGCACGCCGGGCATCTCGGATCCCGGCGAGTCGCTCGTGACCGCGGCGGTCGCCGCGGGCGTCGATGTCGATGTGCTGCCCGGCCCGAGCGCGATCACTACCGCGCTCGTCGCGAGCGGACTGCCGACCGGGGCGTTTTACTTCGGCGGGTTTCTGCCTCGCAAGGCAGGTGAGCGGCAACGCACTCTGGAGTCGCTGATCGCCCTGAACGCCACGCTGGTGTTCTACGAGTCCCCGCACCGTGCGGCTGCCACGCTTGCGACCATCGCGGAGGTCATGCCGGAACGGACCGCGGCTGTGGCGCGCGAGCTCACCAAGGTGCACCAGGAGGTCGTCAGGGACGAGATCATGGCGCTTGCGGCAGCGATGGCGGGGCGCACGCTGAAAGGTGAGGTCGTCATCGTGGTCGGCCCACCGGTGCCCGTGCGGCGCCCGCCAGTCGACGCGGCGCACGTGCGCGAGCGTGTCGACGGTCTTGTCGCCGACGGGGCGAGCCGCTCCGACGCGATCAAGCAGGTGGCGCGCGAGATGGGGTTACCTCGCAACGACGTGTACCGGAGCGTGCACGACCGCGAGTGTTGATGCCCCCGCAGTCGCAAAACCGCCCTCGCCGGGCGGAAACCATGTCTCACTTCGGCCGACGCGCGGCCTCGACCGCTACTTCGTGCGTTTGATCTCGCCGATGCACTCCTCGCACACGGGACGCCCCTTGATGTCCGTGACGTTCCCGGTGCCGCCGCACAGCGCACAGGCGTCGTGGTGCTTCTGGAGGATGATGCGCTCGTCCTCGACGTGGATCGACATCGGATCCTTCACGCGGATGCCGAGAGTGCGGCGCAGCTCCATCGGGATGACCACCCGGCCGAGGTCGTCGACACGCCTCACGATGCCCGTGTCACTCATGGCGATGCCCTTTCGATAGTCCCGTGGTGCTTTCCGTCGCGGGAAATCGCGGTATAGTCTCCACGAAGCACGTAGGTCGACCGCGATACTTCCAAGATTCCCCTACCATGAAAGTTTCGTAACAGATGAGCCGCACACAGTTCTACCTCACCACGCCGATCTACTACGTCAACTCGGTGCCGCATCTCGGTACCGCGTATACGACTCTGGCCGCCGACGCGCTCGCGCGCTACCGCCGCATGACCGGGCACGACGTGTTCTTCCTCACCGGCCTCGACGAGCACGGCCAAAAGGTCGCGCAGGTTGCCGAGGACAACGGCATGACCCCGCAGGAGTGGTGCGACACCATCGCCCCGCGCTTCGGCGAGGCCTGGGAGATGCTGCGCGTCACCAACGACGACTTCATCCGGACCACCGAGGAGCGTCACAAGCGCGGCGTGCAGGCGTTCTGGGCCAAGCTTTACGACGACGGCTACCTGTACGAGGGCTCGTACGAGGGCTGGTACTGCGTACCCGACGAGACTTACTACGCCGAGGACCAGCTCGTGGACGACGCGTGTCCCGGCTGCGGCCGCGAGGTCGAGTTCATCCGCGAGGAGAACTGGTTCTTCAAGCTCTCCGAGTTCCAGCAGCCCCTCCTCGACCACTACGAGGCCAATCCCGGTTTCGTTCAGCCCGCGACGCGCCGTAACGAGGTGGTGAGCTTCGTGAAGGGCGGCCTTACAGACCTCTCTATCTCGCGCACGACGTTCTCGTGGGGCGTACCGCTGCCGTTCGCCGAGAACCACGTGACCTACGTGTGGATCGACGCGCTGCTCAACTACATCACGGCGGTCGGCTACGGCGCCGAGGACCCGGAGCTGGCGGCCCGTTTCGAGCGGTACTGGCCGGCGCAGGTGCACTTCGTCGGCAAGGACATCATCCGTTTCCACTGTGTGATCTGGCCGGCGATGCTCATGGCCGCAGGCATCCCGTTGCCCGAGACCGTGTTCGCCCACGGCTTTCTGCTGACCAAGGGCGAGAAGATGAGCAAGTCCAAGGGCAACGCGCAGAGCCCCGCTGACCTCGTCGCACGCTTCGGGGTCGACGCGTACCGCTACTATTTTCTGCGCGACGTCCAGTTCGGCGCCGATGGCTCGATATCGATGGAATCGATGGTCCAGCGCTACAACGGCGACCTGGCCAACGACTGGGGCAACCTGTGCTC
>CAMTXY010000256.1:0-8605 GCA_947085795.1 uncultured Actinomycetes bacterium
GCGCGGCGCTCGTCGCGGCGTTGGCCGCGTTTCGGTCGGCCTGCGTCGGCGCCTGCTTCCCGACCGCGTCGACCCCGGCGAGTGCGGCCTGGTACTGCTGCCACGCCGCTTCCTTCGCGCGTCGCGCGGACTCGAGTTCCGCGCTCGTCGGCTTCTGCTTGTCGATCGCCTTGGCCTGCAGTTCCGCCTGGGCGACGCCCGCCTTCGCCTGGGCGACCTGCAGCTCGAGCGGTCCGGTCTTGAGTGTCGCAAGAACCGTTCCCGCCGTCACCCGCTGTCCATCCTCTACCTTGACACTCTCTATGATTCCGGCGGTCGGCGGGAAGACGTCGACCCGCACGCCTGATTCGACCCGGCCGGAAGCGGTGACCGTGACCGCCAGGTCCTCCCGCACGACGGTCGCGACCTCGACTTCGACAGCCGGCCCATTGACGCCGATCGCGAGAGCGACGGCCACCACGCCGACGACCACGAGAACTGCGACTCCGGCGATGATTTTCGCTCTACGGGACACTTGCGACCTCCTCGGCTATCGGGCATCGGCCCAGTTCCACCCAAATGGTTCGTCCCACTATTCGGGTACAACACGGTAACGGGATTCATCTCCCCCAAGCAGCTCGGGGAGCTGCGAGATGGACTCGAGCGCATAGGCCGGACCAGGCGCAAGCACTCGCTTCGCCTCAAACGGCCCCCACAGCGCCGCGATGCCCACAGCGCCGCCCGCTACGGCCGCCGCCATATCGTACTCGCTGTCCCCCACGAACGCGCACCGCTCGATCGGAACGCCGAGAAGTCGCGCCGCGATCTCAAGCGGCTCGGGGTCGGGCTTGTGCCTTTCGGTATCGTCGCAGCTGATAACTACCGGGAAGAACCCATCTAGCCCGGACGCGGCAAGCCCCCGTCGCGCGCCTTCGCCCGCCTTGGAGGTCACGACTCCCATCGGGTAGTCCGCCGCACGCAAACGCTCGAGGGCCTGCGCGGTGCCCGGGTACTCGCGCACCGCCGCGTCGTGATGGATCGCGTTGTACTCGCGATAGACCCGCATCAGCTCTTCGGCGTGCTCCGGTGAGAACTCGTGCATCTGACGAACTAGCGGGACGCCGACGTTATGCAGCAGCAGATCGTCGGAGAGTGTCTGCCCGAGCACCGCTTCAGTCGCATGCCGGAACGACGTGAGAATCAGCGGGATCGAATCGATGAGCGTTCCATCGAGATCGAACAACACCGCGCGGACGCGTGAGGCGGGACCGGACTCGGCACCGGCCCCGCCTCGGAAAAGATCGCTACTCGTCGTCACCGAAGTCCTCGAACTCCTCGCTCGCTAGTTCCTCGGCGGCCACTTCGCGCATGTCGGCATCGGTGGGCTCCGGACGCGTCGGCGTCTCTCCGCCCTGGGCGCCGACTTCCAAAAGCGAGGTCTGACCTTCGGACACCGCTGGGCCCTTGGCCTTGTGCTTGCCCGCGCTCACGCGGGCGATCGCCACCACCCGATCGGCCAGACTCACGTTCATGACCTTCACACCCTGGGTCGAACGCCCGAGCTTGGAGATATCGTTGGCCTTCACGCGGATGACGACACCCTCAAGGCTGATGAGCATGAGCTCGTGCTGTGCCTGGACGATCTTCATCCCCGCGAGCGGTCCCTTCTTCTCCGTGACCTGGATCGTCTTCACACCCATGCCGCCACGCTTCTGAACGGGATACTCGCTCACGGGCGTGCGCTTGCCGTACCCGTGCTCGGTGACCACGAACAGCTCGGCGTCGTGTGGCGCGATCTCCATGCCAAGGACCGCTTCGCCGCTCCTGATGTTCATGCCGCGCACGCCCATCGTATCGCGACCCATCGGGCGCGCATCGCTCTCATCCCACGTGATCGCTTTGCCGGCCGTCGACACCATCATGATCTTCTCGCCCGTCTTGACGCGCCGCACCGAGATGAGCTCGTCGTTCTCGCGCAGGTTTATCGCGATGATACCGTCGCGGCGGCTGCGGTCGTACGCCTGCATCGCGGTCTTCTTGACCATGCCGGTGCGGGTGGCGAACAACAGGTAGTCCTCGGCGCCGAATTCGCGGGTCGTGATGGCGGCGGCGATCCTCTCGTCCTGCTCGAAGGGCAGCAGATTGACCGCCGCCGTGCCACGCGCATGACGCGAGCCGACCGGCAGTTCGTGGACCTTCAGGCGGTAGACTTTGCCCCTGGTCGAGAAGAATAGTACGTAGTCGTGGGTCGAGCTGATGAAGAGATGCTCGACGAAGTCGCTCTCTTTGAGGTTGACGCCGCTCACACCCTTGCCGCCGCGCTTCTGCTGGCGGTACGTGGCCACCGGCAGACGCTTGACGTATCCGTCCTTGGTGATGGTGACGACCATGTCCTCCTCGGCGATGAGGTCCTCCACGTCGAGGTCGGCAGCGACGCCGGCGATGTCCGTGCGCCGGGGGTTCGCGAACTTCTCGCGGACCTCGGCGAGCTCCTCCTTGATGATCTGCAGCACGAGAGTGATGTCGCCGAGAATCTTCTTGTACCAGGCGATCTTCTCGCGAAGCTCGGCGAGCTCCTCTTCGATCTTGTGACGCTCCAGACCGGTGAGACGGCGCAGGCGCATCTCGAGGATCGCGTCTGCCTGCGCTTCGGACAGGTCGAACCGCTCGATGAGGCGGGCCTTCGCCTCCTGGTCATCGGCGCTGCTGCGGATGATCTTGATGACCTCGTCGATGTTGTCGAGTGCGATGACGTAGCCGCCGAGGATGTGAGCGCGCTCCTCGGCCTTGCGCAGTTCGTAGCGAGTGCGTCGCGTGACGACATCCTTCTGGTGCTCGATGTAGTACTTGAGCATCTCGGGCATTGTGAGGGTGCGCGGCACGCCGTCGACGAGCGCGAGCATGATGACGCCGAAGCCCGTCTGCAGTTGCGTGTGCTTGAACAGCTTGTTCAAAACGACCTGCGGCACGCACGTGGACTTGAGTTCGATGACGACACGCATGCCCTTGCGGTCGGACTCGTCGCGGAGATCCGATATCTCCGTGAGCTTCTTCTCGCGGACCAGTTCGGCGATCTTGGCCACGAGCTTGGATTTGTTCACCGTATAGGGGATCTCGGTGATGATGATCCTCGTGCGCCCGGTCGAGGTCTGCTCGATGTGCGCCTTGCCGCGCACTTTGACCGAGCCGCGGCCGGTCGCGTAGTACTCCGCGATCCCCTCGCGGCCCATGATCGTCCCCCCCGTCGGGAAATCCGGACCGGGCATGACCGCGCGGATCTCCTCGACCCCGGCGTCCGGATCGTCGATCAGCAACATGGCCGCGCCGATAGCCTCGCCTAGGTTGTGCGGCGGGATGTTGGTGGCCATCCCGACTGCGATACCCGCGCTGCCGTTGACGAGCAGGTTCGGGAAGCGAGCAGGCAGGACGATCGGCTCCTGGAGCGATTCGTCGTAGTTCGGCCCGAAGTCGACGGTCTCCTTATCCAGGTCGCGCAGCAGTTCGGCGGCGACCCGCTGAAGGCGGGCCTCGGTATAGCGCATCGCCGCAGCCCTGTCGCCGTCGACCGACCCGAAGTTGCCGTGGCCGTCGATGAGCGGCGCCCGCATCGAGAACCCCTGGGCCATGCGGACCATGGTGTCGTAGACCGCGGCATCGCCATGGGGGTGATACTTGCCGATGACTTCACCGACGGTCCACGCGGATTTCTTGTACGCGCGGCCCGGGGTCAGCCCCGACTCGTTCATCGCATAAAGGATCCTGCGGTGAACCGGCTTGAGACCGTCTCGGACATCGGGTAGCGCACGCGCGACGATGACGCTCATCGCGTACTCGAGGAACGACTCTCGCAGCTCCTGCTGGATGTCTATGGGGAGAATCGTCGACTCGGTCACGTCTTCAGCCACGTGAACGTACTCCTCGCTGTTTCAGGCTTCGTATGATGATCCATCCTGCGGACCCCACGAACGCGGTCCCGAACCCTATCAGAATCGCCCCGCCCGTCACGCCGGCGATTCCCGCGCTGGCGGTGCGCGCCGTCGCGATGACGCCCCACACGACCAGCATCACGCCGATCGATGCGAGCAGAACGGCGCTGAGCGCTCCCACCTTCCAGAGCACTTTGCTCGGCGCCGGCTCCTCGACGGAAAGCTGCATGATCATCGCCGCGATGCGAGGGTCTTCCGGCGACATCACGCGCTCTGGTGTGGAGACCGGCGTCTCGGTGATCTCGGTCTCTTCCCGCGCCTCCTGGCGGACTCGCTGCAACTCCTCGATTCGCGCTCGCTCCCACGGAGGCGGCTTGAACCGCTTCGCTGTCCGGCGTTCGGGCGTATCGTTCATCGTCCTCCACCTGCACCGCCGTCAGATGTCCAGGAACCGGACGTCTTTGGCATGACGCTGGATGAACTCCTTGCGCGGTTCCACGTTGTCGCCCATCAGGTCGACGAACGCCTTCTCCGCCGCCAGCGCATCATCCAAGGTGACTCGCATGAGCGTGCGCTTGCCCGGATCCATCGTCGTTTCCCACAGCTGCTCGGGGTTCATCTCTCCAAGACCCTTGTACCGCTGGATGTTGACCTTCGCGTTCTCGGGCATTCTCGCGAGGGCCTGTTGGAGCTGCCTCTCGCTGTAGGTGTATTCCTGCTTCTTGCCATGGCTGATCTTGAACAGCGGCGGCTGTGCGATGTAGATGTAGCCATGCTCGATCATCTCGCGCATATAGCGGTAGAAGAAGGTCAGGATGAGACACCGGATGTGTGCTCCGTCCACATCGGCGTCGGTCATGATGATCGCCTTGTGGTAGCGGGCCTGCTCGATGTCGAACTCCTCGGCGATGCTGGTGCCGAGCGCGGTGATCATCGCCTGGATCTCCTCTGAGCCCAGCGCGCGGTTGATGCCGGCTTTCTCGACGTTGAGGATCTTGCCCTTGAGCGGGAGGATCGCTTGGAACGAGCGATCTCGGGCCTGTTTCGCCGAGCCGCCTGCCGAATCACCCTCGACGAGGAAGATCTCGGTGAGTTCCGCGTCCCGTATCGAACAATCGGCGAGCTTGCCCGGCAGGGTGGAGGACTCCAGCAGTCCTTTGCGACGCGTGAGCTCCCGGGCCTTGCGGGCCGCAGCGCGGGCCTTGGCCGCCTGGGTGGCCTTCGTCACGATGATGCGTGCTGGTTTGGGGTGTTCCTCGAGATACTCGGCGAACGCCTGCGTCATCGCTGACTGCACGAACCCGCGCATCTCCGGGTTGCCGAGTTTGGTCTTGGTCTGGCCCTCGAACTGCGGGTCGCGGAGCTTCACCGAGACGATGGCGGCCAAGCCTTCACGGATATCCTCGCCGGAGAGGTTCTCGTCCTTCTCCTTGAGGATGCTCTGGCGCCGCGCGTAATCGTTGACCGTGCGGGTAAGGGCGTTCTTGAACCCGTCGAGGTGTGTGCCTCCCTCATGCGTGTTGATGTTGTTGGCGAACGCGAGCACCGAGTCCGAGTACCCGCTGTTCCACTGCATGGCGACCTCGATGTGACCCTCTGGGCCATCCGCCTCGAAGTAGACCACCTTGTGGTGCAGCGTATCCTTCGCTTCGTTGAGGTACTTGACGAAGTCGACGATCCCGCCTGTATATCGGAACTCTTCGCGGCGCGACTCGAGTTCGCGTTCGTCGGTCAGCGTGATTCTGAGGTTTCTGTTGAGGAAAGCCGTCTCGCGAAAGCGTGTCGCCAGCGTGTCGTAGTCGAAATCGACGGCCTCGAAAATCCCGGTGTCAGGCCAGAACGTTACCTTCGTGCCGGGCGCCTTGGCCTTGCCGGACGGCACAAGCGGCCCCTTCGGCTTACCGTATTCGTAGTCTTGAGTCCAGATCCGCCCGTCGCGCTTGACCTCCACCGACAGTTTCTCGGAGAGCGCGTTGACGACAGAGACGCCGACGCCGTGCAGGCCACCGGACACCTTGTATCCCGCGCCACCGAACTTGCCACCGGCGTGAAGAATCGTCAGCACGACTTCGACGGTCGGCTTCTTGAGTTTGGGGTGCTTGTCGACGGGGATTCCTCGCCCGTTGTCGACGACCGTCACCGCGTTGTCGGGGTGAATCGTCACGTCGATTGCCGTGCAGTGACCGGCGAGTGCCTCATCGACCGAGTTGTCGACGACCTCGTAGACGAGGTGGTGTAGTCCTTTGGGACCCGTCGAGCCGATGTACATGCCGGGCCGTTTCCGTACGGCCTCTAGTCCTTCCAGAACCTGGATGTCTTTACCGGAATACGAGCTTTTCGACACGAACGGCTCCTTATGGCAATCTGCCGGGAAGTTATCGGAACGGCGCGCGGGTACCACAAGATGCTGTGGTTGTCCTCCCGATTCTAACACAACACATAGGGTCAGGGCCCTGAATCCGCTTCTCTGAACGCGTCGGCGCGCCCCTGCGCCGCGTTACGTTGTTCGAGACCCTTTTTCCACTCGAGATCGGCGACTGTGGCCCTAAGCGCGGCTGTGCGCAGGCTTTCTTCCTCGATCACCGACACGCTGCGCTCGACGGTTTCTCGCTCTTTCGCCGTAAGAGCCACCGGCTCCACCCTCTCGCCGCCGTACCTGCGCGCGCTCGTCCTCTCGATGCTCTCGCGCTCCCGCTCTTCCTGCACCCTCCTGCCCACAGTGAAGCGAATGCTCCTTACCGTTTCCTTACCGATTGCTTCATTGATTCGGCCCCGCAGGGTCTCACTCATGGCCGCGAGCTCGGTCGCCCAGCCGGCGGAGTCGACCGAGACAAGCAGCTCTCCCGACCTCAAGGCGGCTCCGAACGTGTGCCCCCCTATCTGGGGTCCGGCCACGCGGTGCCACTCCTCGACCGCGCGCGCCTCGCCCAGGCGCCCCGTCTTGTCCATCCTCCGCAACAGCGTCCTCATCGCGTTGCCGAGACGGACCTGCCTGCCCCGCGCGTCACCCATGTGCCAACTCCACTACATGTGCCCTGCCGAGAAGGGCGCTCTCGAAGTACCGCGGGTTCGTCGTGGTGATGATGGTCTGGACTCTCTCGCTGACGAGCGAGGCCATCGCGGATCGCCGGTTCTCGTCCAGTTCCGACATCACGTCATCGAGCAGGAGCAGCGGCCGCGATCCCGATATCTCGGTGATCACGACTACCTCCGCGAGTTTCCAGGCGAGCGCCGCTGTCCGCTGCTGGCCCTGCGAGGCGAGCGTACGAGCGCTCCTGCCGGCCACCGTAATCTCGACATCGTCGCGGTGCGGCCCCACCAGTGTGGTCATTCGAGCCCTCTCCTCGGCTCTCAGGCGCTCGGTCTCCCTCACGATGCGGGCGCGCACCGAATCCTCTCGCGCCGGATCCGTATCCCCGGCCTCTCTCGCGTCCCGCTTCCACGATGGCAGGAACTCCGCTCTCATAGTCTCCCCGCCGGTGATATTTTCATACGCCGCGGCCGCATGAAGCGCGATTCGTTGCGTGAGCCGCGCGCGCGATGTGGTGAGCCGCGCTCCCGCGACCGCGAGCTGCTCGTCGAGTGCTTCGAAAAGTGCCGCGTTCCCTCCGTCCTTAAGCAACCGGTTCCGCTGCTTCAATACTCCTGCGTACTCTTTGCGAGCGGCGTCGTATGCAGGCGACAACTGCTCGCCGATCTCGTCGACCGCGGTCCGTCTGACTTCCGAGGAACCTTTGACTAGATCCAGGTCGCCGGGGGTGAAGACCACGCTTGTGAGTCTCCCCCTGACCTCCGACGCCCTCTTCCCCTGTGCCCCATTGACTGTGTAGGCCCGTCGCGCTCCCCTCTCGAGGTCGAGCCGGACCGTCAGGTGCTTTCGTTCATCGCTAGCCATCAGTTCGATTCGGGCCCTCCCGCACCCTTCCCGGACAAGCTCGTCGGTGCTCGCGCGTCTGAAGGATCGGGCCGCCGTGGTGAGCTGAAGGGCTTCTATGGTGTTGGTCTTACCAGCCGCATTCGGTCCCACGAGTACGGTCAGCGCATCCGAGAACTCCACTTCAAGGCGCGGGCGATTTCTGAAATCTGCAAGGAGGAGTCTTCGCGCGGCAAACGCCATGCTCGTCCCGTCACCCCAACCGCACCGGCATGAGGAGGTACATGAAGCCCTCGTCACCCGGGGACTTGACCACCCCCGGCTTCAGCGGACTCACGATGTCGAGGGTGACGGTGTCTCCAGCCGCAGCTGCTATCCCATCGCTCAAGAACGCATGGTTGAAGGCTATCTCAACATCACTTCCTCCAACCTCGACCATGAGGTCTTCCGAAGCAGCTCCGATATCCTGAGTCGTCGCGGAGAGCGATAGCGTCTTATTCTCGGCTGACACCGATAGTCTCAGCGGGGCGTTGTGCTGTGCGAGAAGAGACACTCTCTTGATCGCGTGCGACAATTCATCTCGTGCCACGATCACGTGTGTCTCGAACTCTCGCGGGATGAGTTGCCGATAGTTAGGGAACGACCCTTCGATTCTCCGCGTCACAAAGACCGTCTGCCCTATCTCAAAGACGATCTGATTGTCTGTCACGCCTATCGATACAGTCTTCTCCGCCACCGACAGCTTCACTACCTCCTCAAGCGCTTTGCCGGGAACCACGACTTCGAGTTCTTCGGTGGCAGGTTCATCGAGAACTACCTCTTTGAC
>CAMTXY010000257.1:0-5023 GCA_947085795.1 uncultured Actinomycetes bacterium
CACGTTGCGCTGTCCACCACCCAGATTTATACTCACGTCGGCAGGAAGCGGCTCCAGGACGTGCACCGAACGGCCCATCCGCGCGCATGACACGAGCTGCTCATCGAGGGGCGAACCGAATGAAGACTGACCCGCGGGCGGATGTCTCCAGCCTCTGGGCCGCATTCAAGAACGAAGCGTGTACTCACGCGCGCGAGCAGCTGATCTTGAACTACTCGCCGCTTGTGAAGTATGTCGCAGGTCGTCTGTCATCGAGCCTTCCACAGACAGTCGACACCGCCGATCTGATCAGCTACGGGATATTCGGGCTGATCGACGCGATAGAGAAGTACGATCCGGACCGCGGCATCAAGTTCGAGACCTACGCGATCGCCCGCGTCAGGGGCGCGATCATCGACGAGTTGCGGGCCATGGACTGGGTGCCTCGCTCGGTGAGAGCACGCGCGCGGGAAGTCGAGCAGGCCTATGTCGTGCTCGAGTCCCGGTTACTTCGCGCCCCGACCGACAACGAAGTCGCCTGGGAGCTCGGTATTTCGACCCAGGAGCTGCAGGACATCTTCACGAAGCTGTCGTATACGTCGATCGTATCTTTTGAGGATCTTTGGGTCGGCGACGACCGTGACAATCGGTCCAACGTCATGGGAACGATCGCCGATGACACGGCCGACGACCCGGTGACGATCTTCGAGAGCACCGAGTTGAAGGATATTCTGGCATCCGCTATCGAGCGGCTACCGGAGCGTGAGAGGATAGTCATCGCGCTTTACTATTACGAGGGATTGACCCTCAAAGAGATCGGGCAGGTGCTCGGGGTCACTGAATCCCGGGTCAGCCAATTGCATACGAAAGCGGTACTGCGGCTAAGGGCGAAGCTCCACAGCGCACACGACTTGGCGGGCTGAGACAGAGGGGACTGGGACGCGTATGACCGCACACACCGTGCTCGTGGTCGAAGACACCGAACTGCTCCGCCGGATCTACGCCGACAAGCTCGTCCAGGAGGGCTATGAGGTGTTCGTGGCGGGGGATGGACTGGCGGCCCTCAACACCATCCGGAACAATCACGTCGACCTCGTGCTGCTCGACCTCATCATGCCGACCATGAGCGGTCTCGAAGCGCTCGAAGCCCTCAAGGCCGACCCTCGGACTCGCGACATCCCCGTCATCATCCTGAGCAACCTCGGCCAGGAGTACGACATCGAGCGGGGCCTTGCGCTCGGAGCGGTGGACTATCTCATCAAGAACGAGGCCAAGCCCGCGGACGTCGTCGAGAAGATCAGGATGACGCTCGATGTCGCTGCGGACCGTCAGCGGTCTACGAGCACGTACCGGCTCGTGATTCGCGACCGCGAAGCCGATGCCGAGCGGTTCATCGCGGACACGAAGCTTACTCGGCGCTTCTGGTGCCCGGCGTGCGAGGTCGAGTTCGTGATCGAGCTGCTGCTCAAGCCCAACCAGCCGGGCTGGTACGATGCGCATCTCATCTGCCCGATGTGCGGCAAAGAGCACGTCTGAGCCACGTCTGAGCACTGCGAGTTCCAGTGGTTTCGCGTGGGTGCCTGTGCTACACTACGCGGGCTTCTATCACACACGCGTGCCGATCCCGATGTGTGAGGTGCCCTCGATTCCCCGATGGGACGAGGGTCACACCGGGAGATGACGTGCGCGGAGGAACACAACCGATCATAGGAGGTAGCACCATGCCTGTCGTCTCGATGAAGAGCCTTCTCGAGGCCGGTGTCCACTTCGGACACCAGACGCGCCGCTGGAACCCGAAGATGCGTCCGTACATCTTCACGGAGCGCAGCGGCATCTACATTCTCGACCTGCAGCGTACTCTGCGTGAGATCGAGACCGCGTACACTTTCGTGCGCGACGTCGCCGCCCGCGGCGGCCATGTGCTGTTCGTCGGCACCAAGAAGCAGGCGCAGGAACCCATGCAGACCGAAGCCGAGCGCTCGGGTCAGCCCTACGTCAACCAGCGGTGGCTCGGCGGCATGCTCACGAACTTCGTCACCATGCGTCAGCGCGTCGCCCGCCTCGTCGAGCTTGAGACCATGGAGACCGACGGCCGCATGGCGAGCCTTCCCAAGAAGGAGCAACTGCTGCTCCGCAAGGAGTGGGAGAAGCTCGACCGCAACCTCAACGGTGTGCGTGAGATGACCACGTTGCCCTCGGCGATGTTCGTTGTCGACACCAAGCGTGAGGCCATCGCCGTGGCCGAGGCTCGCCGCCTCAAGATCGCGATCATCGGTCTGGTCGACACGAACGCCGATCCCGACGAGGTCGACTTCGTCATCCCCGGTAACGATGACGCCATCCGCTCGATTTCGCTCATGTGCAAAGTGATCGCCGACGGCGTGCTCGAAGGCCGCGCCGCTCTAGAGGGTCCGTTCGTTGACGCTCCCGCTGAGCGCGAGAAGCCTCTCGTCGTCCCCGCTGCGGAGATCGCCGCCGAGGAGACCACTGCCGAGGAGACCGAGGAGACCGCGCCTGCTGCTGAGGCCCCTGAGGTTCCGACAGAAGCCGAGACCGCCGGTGGTCCGGAAGCTCCCGCCGACGACGTCGAACCCGCAGCAGCCGAGTAACCCCATAACACGCATCAGCAGCGATTATGAACGGGAGGCACGTTCTTGATGGAGATCTCCGCCAAGATGGTCAAGAACCTGCGCGAGTGCACCGGCGCGGGCATGATGGACTGCAAGAGGGCGCTCACTGATGCCGATGGCGACATGGACACCGCTATCGATATCCTGCGCACAAAGGGTCTCGCCGCTCTCGCGAAAAAGGCGGGGCGCGCCACGAACGAGGGAGTCATCGGCGGGTTCGTGAGCGACGACCGCTGTGTCGGAACGCTCGTCGAGATCAATTGCGAGACCGACTTCGTCGCCCGCAACGCCGACTTCAAGACGTTCGTGACCCAGGTCGCCACTCACATCGCTGAGACGGCTCCAGACGATGTCGCAGCGCTCATGGCTCAGCCGTTCGCTTGCCGTCCTGAGACCTTCGAGACCGTCCTCGGCGAGACCGTCGGCCGGATCGGCGAGAACATGGGTGTCGCCCGCTTCGCCCGCTACGAGGTCGGCAGCGAGTTCGGCGCAGTGACCGTCTACATCCACGGCGTCGGTAACATCGGTGTCATGATCGAACTGTCCGCCTCCGCTGCGGATGCCGCTGCCAGTGACGCGTTCGCCGCGCTCGGGAAGGACCTCGCGATGCAGACCGCCGCCGCCGCCCCGTTCGCAGTGAGCCGCGACCGCATCGCCCCGGACGTCATCGCCCACGAGTTCGCGATCTACAAGGCCCAGGCTGCCGAGTCCGGTAAGCCCGAGGAGATCCAGACCAAGATGGCCGAAGGCCGTCTTGGGAAGTTCTTCAAGGAAGTCGCGCTGCTCGAGCAGGTCTACGTCAAGGACAACGACCTGACCGTCAAGCATTACGTCGACTCAGTCGCCAAGGAACTCGACGCCACCATCGAGGTTCTCCGATTCGAGCGCTTCGTCCTTGGGGAGACCGCTTCTTCGGAGGCATAGGTCGTCCAGGTTACAGCCACATGACGCGCAGTCCGGTGCATCCACGCCCTGGCTGCGTTGCTGTATCCTGTCTAGTCGGGTCGTATCCCGGCCATGCATCGTCTGGAAGAGGGGTATCCGTGCAACAGTTCCGGTTCCGCAGGGTTCTGCTGAAACTCTCCGGCGAAGCGCTCATGGGAGATGCCGGTTATGGTGTCGATCCAGCGATTCTCGAGTCGCTCTCGCACCAGATCAAACCTGTGGTCGACGCTGGCGTCCAGGTGTCGATCGTTGTCGGCGGAGGCAACATCTTCCGTGGTCTCGCCGCCGCATCCAAGGGTATGGACCGCGCCCAGGCCGACTATATGGGCATGCTCGCTACTGTCATGAACTCGCTTGCCCTCCAGGACGCACTCGAGCGACACGGGGTGTTCACACGGGTCATGAGCGCCATCGAGATGCAGGCGGTCGCCGAGCCCTATATCCGTCGCCGTGCGATCCGTCACATCGAGAAGGGCCGCGTCGTCATTTTCGCCGCAGGCACCGGAAACCCGTACTTCACCACCGACACCACAGCTGCCCTGCGCGCGCTCGAGATCGGCGCGGACTGCATCATGAAGGCGACCAAGGTGGACGGCGTCTTCGACGCCGACCCCAAGAACAACCCGGACGCGGTCAAGTTCGATGAGCTTACCTACATCGACGTCCTCAACCGTGGACTGCAGGTCATGGACTCCACGGCGATCTCGTTGTGCATGGACAACGACATGCCTATCCTCGTGTTCAACATGCAGACCGCAGGCAACATCGAACGCGCGCTCATGGGTGAGGCCGTGGGCACCATCGTGAGGGGAGAGCGCCGATGATCAGCGACGTCATCAAAGACGCGTCGGAGCACATGGACAAGACAATCGCCGTGCTCGGCCAGGAGTTCTCCGCCGTGCGTACCGGTCGCGCTTCGGCGCAGATCCTCGACAAGATCACCGTCGAGTACTACGGCACGGCCACGCCGCTCGCACAGGTCGCCTCAATCAAGTCCCCGGAACCCCAACTCCTAGTGATCGAGCCGTGGGACAAGAGCGTCATGGGCGCGATCGAGAAGGCCATACAAGCCTCTGACCTCGGTCTGAACCCCTCCAACGACGGTACCGTCATCCGCGTGCCGTTCCCGCCGCTCAACGAGGAGCGCCGCAAGGAACTCGTCAAGCTCTGCAAGCAGTACGCCGAGGAGTCCCGTGTCGCCGTCCGAAATGTCCGGCGCGACGCCAACGAGAGGCTCAAGCGCCTCGAGAAGAACGGCGAGATCAGCCAGGACGACCTTCGCCGTGCCGAAGTCGACGTCCAGAAGGTCACCGACACCCATATCTCCCGTATCGATGACGCGCTCAAGCGCAAAGAAGAAGAGATCATGGAGGTCTAGGGCGCCTATGGCCCCGACACTCGAATCCCGTCAGGCGTTCTTCGCCGACGGTCCCGGCTCGGCGTTCCTGCCGACGACGATGCCCATGATC
>CAMTXY010000258.1:0-2620 GCA_947085795.1 uncultured Actinomycetes bacterium
GCACATGCCGCACGCCGAACATTCCGCTTCCCAGCTCGCCAGGCCCTGGGCGGCGCCGATGAACAGTGTATCCAGGGCGGGATAGACCGATACTTCCACCGCCGAGGCGAGCAGCGCCACTCCCGCGCCGCATCCCAGCGAAAGGATCGCATCGCAACCTGCGGAATCGAGCTGTTCGAGGTACTCCGGTTCGCATTGCCGCGTGAGCGTCGCACCTGAGAACTCGACCGGAGAGCCCTTCCGGAAAGCGGCCAGACGCAAGATCTCGGCCATGGTGTCGACCTCTTTCTCACCGCCTGCAAGCGCGACAGCCGCACAGGTATTGCAGCCCACGAGCAACACACAGCGGTGGCGCGCCACCATCGCGTACACCTCGTCGATAGGCTTCTGTCGCACGACTATCATCGCAGATGCCAATCGAGGTCTTCTGCGTCATCGTGCTCGCACATCACGAACCCGTCCGCCATCCCGATGCGCTCGAGGAGCGCGATGATTCTTCCGGCTCGCTGCCTTACCAGACCCCTGGCGTGCGGAAAGCGACACGTGCTTTCGACACAACCGGCGAACGACACTCGAGCGGCCCCGTTACGCAGGGCCTCGATGACCGTGCGCTCGCTCACTCGCAGCAGGCACGAGACGGTGAGCGTGCGAGTGACCGCATCCCCCATGTAAGGCACGATAGGAGCGGAGCTGCACGCGAACATCATAGTCGTGCTCATCCCCGCGCCATCGAGTTGTCGTTGGACACGCCGGGACATCTCCTCCTCGGAATGCCCCTCGAGCGAAATCGCCTGTGCAGGGCATTGCGAGGCACACGCACCGCACGCGTGGCACGCCTCGGCGTCGAAGTAGAGATAGCCGCCGATCTTGAGCATCGGCACGTCATGCGGACACACACGCATGCACGTCAGGCACGCGGCGCACTTCTCGCGTGTCAGGCGCGCACCGGTCGTGCACGCTAGGCATCTCTGCGCCTCGCGCGCCGCTTCGTACTCGGTGTAGCCATGCTCGATCTCTTCGAAGGTCCCTACAGCCTGGAAGAACTCCAGGCGCTCCATCCGCACGCGTCGGCGCGTCTCCAGTTTCGTCGCCATGGCGTCCGGTACATCTCCGAGGACGACGCCTTCTTCATCGAGCAGACGCAACGGCTCACAGTCCCCGGTCAGGTCACGGTAGACGGAAGCCGCGACGCGATGACCCGCGGCGATGGCGTCGATGATCTTGGTCGGACCGCTGACCACATCTCCGGCCGCGTACACCTTGTCCATGGATGTCTTGAGGGTCAGCGGGTCGATCTGCGGCGCGCCACGAGACGTCAACGCGACGCCCAGGTCGCCGACGTCGGCCGACTGGCCGATCGCGAAGATCACGGTGTCAGCATCGAAACGAGCGCCGACGGACTCGTCGAAGGTCGGGGAGAAGCGCTTCTCGCGATCGAACACAGACTTACACGCGACGGTCTCGAGCTCGCATCTCCCATCGTCGTGCGTGATGCCCTTGGGACCCCAGGAGCAATGGATCGCGACACCCTCGAGTTCCGCGTCGTCGATCTCGTGCTTCGAAGCCGGCATCTCATCGCGGCTTTCGAGACAGACGGCGGCGACATCCCTCGCGCCCAGCCGGCGCGCGGTGCGTGCGACGTCCATCGCCACGTTGCCTCCGCCGATGACGACGACCCGCTTTCCGAGTTCGGGACGCTCGCCTGCGGTCACCGCCTCCAGGAAGGACAGGGCGTTCATGACGTTCGGCCCTTCGGATCCCGGTATGGGCAGCGCACGACCGCCCTGCAGTCCCGCAGCGAGGATGACGACGTCGTGGGCGGCTGCGAGTTCCTCCAGGGTGACATCTCGACCCACGCGCACACCGGTCCGGGCCTGAACGCCGGTGGACAGGATATAGTCGATGTCGCGATCAAGAGCGTAGTTCGGCAAGCGGTAGTTCGGGATTCCGTAGCGCAACATGCCGCCGAGCAGAGGCCTCTCCTCGATGAGTGTGACGTTGAATCCCCGCAGAGCGAGATCGTGCGCGGCGGTCAGTCCTGCTGGACCGCTACCGACGACGGCCATCGACTCGGGGCGGGGTCGCGGCCTTGCCCCGCGAGGATACGCACCGAAGTCTGCGGCAGCACGCTTGAGCTGCGCGATCGCGACCGGCTCGTCGAGCAGACAGCGGCGGCAGCCCTCCTCGCACGGGCGCAGACAGACGCGTCCGCAGACCGACGGTAGCGGGTTGCGCTCCAGCACGATCTCGAGCGCCTCAGTGAAGCGTCCTTCGCCGATCGCGGCGAGATACGCGGGCACGTCGATGTGCACCGGGCATCGTGCCCGGCATGGCGCGAAAACGCGACGCTCATCCGGACGGATACCGTAGTCGCGAGCCGTCTGTGTCTGTCGCATCGCGATCACCATGTCCGATTCGGACCCTAGCCCGCGCGCGCTTTGACGAACGCGGGTATGTCGGCTGCCTCGTACGGGCCGACCACGACGTTCCAGCCGTCGAGCTCCTCGGCGAGCTCACCACTGATCTGGGCGACCGCGCCCGGGATGATGACGTCCCGGTGCGAGAGCGTCTCGGCCACCGTCGAGTCGTTGACGAACTTTGCGATGCGCTCGGGAACGAA
>CAMTXY010000259.1:0-11455 GCA_947085795.1 uncultured Actinomycetes bacterium
CGTTCGCGGGCAGACCCGACCCCGAGAAAATCGGGAGCTTCTGGCCGCGCACGAGCGTGTTGAGCCCGTCAATCGCGCTGATACCGGTCTCGATGAAATCGGCCGGTTTCTCGCGCATGTACGGGTTGATCGGCGCACCGGTTATATCCAGCCTCACCTCGGGGATGATCTGCGAACCGCCGTCGATCGGTTTGCCGGTGCCGTTGAGCACGCGCCCGAGCAGCTCAGTGGCCACATCGATCTTGGCCACCTCTTCGAGGAAGCGGATCTCCGTCGCATCGACGTCGATTCCCTGCGTGCCCTCGAAGACCTGAATCACGGCGATCTCACCGGCGACCTCGAGGACCTGACCCGTCCGGCGGGCCCCGTCAGGCATCCTGATGGCGACCATCTCGTTGTAGGCGACGTCATGGACGTTGCTGACGAACACGAGCGGTCCCGTGACGTACGAGATCGTGCGGTAGTCGGTGGAGACCAGCGAGCGCTTCGGTGCCTCGCTGGACTTCGTGATGGTCTCTGGCGTCACGTCAGTACACCTCGATCCCTGCAATGTCCTCGGCCAGGTGCGCCGCGAACGCCGGAAGCTGCTCGATGGCCTCGTCGTGCGGCGTCGTCTTCATCCCGGCGATGCGGTCCTTGATCGGCAGATCGAGCACCTGGCGCAACGAGACGCCCCTGTTGAGAGCCGCAACGGTCGCGTCGTAGAAGGCCAACAGCACCTTGAGCATCGCGTAGGCCTTCTTCGGCGGACAGTACGCATCGACGTCGTCGAACGCGAACTGCTGGAGGAAGTCCTCGCGGAGCATGCGTGCGACCTCGAGGATGACCTTCTCCGATTCCGGCAAGGCGTCGGGGCCGACGAGCTGCACGATCTCTTGAAGTTCCGTCTCCTTCTGGAGGATGAACATCGCCCGGTCGCGCGACTCCTGCCAGTCAGCTGCGACGTTCTCCTCGAACCAGCCACGGACCTGGCCACCGTACAGCGTGTAGGACTTGGTCCACGATATCGCGGGGAAGTGACGGCGATGCGCGAGCGAGGTGTCGAGCGCCCAGAAGGCACCCGTCACGCGCAACGAGTTCTGCGTCATCGGCTCGGACATATCACCGCCTGCAGGCGAAACGGCGCCGACCATGGTCACCGAACCGACCCTGCCGTCGGAACCCAGGGCACGGACGCGACCCGAGCGCTCGTAGAACGCCGCGAGACGCGTCGCGAGATACGCGGGATAGCCTTCTTCGCCAGGCATCTCTTCAAGGCGGCCGGAGACCTCGCGCAGCGCCTCGCCCCACCGGGAGGTGGAGTCCGCCATCATCGCGACGTTGTAGCCCATGTCACGGTAGAACTCGGCAAGGGTGGCGCCGACGTAGATCGACGCCTCTCGGGCGGCCACCGGCATGTTCGAGGTGTTCGCCACCAGCACGGTCCGGTCCATCAGCGGGGCCCCGGTCCGCGGGTCTTCGAGTTCGGGGAACTCAACTAGGACCTCGGTCATCTCGTTGCCACGCTCGCCGCAGCCGACGTAGACGATGATGTCGACGTCGGCCCACTTGGCCAGCGACTGCTGTGTGACCGTCTTGCCGGTACCGAAGCCACCGGGAATGATCGCATTGCCTCCAAGGGCGATCGGGAAGAACGTGTCGAGGATCCGCATGCCGGTGGTGAAGGGGTGTGTGGGGTCGAGCTTGTTCGCGTACGGACGACCCTGCCGCACCGGCCACCACTGGCTCATCCGGATCTCCGCGCCGTCTTCAAGCGTGGCGACGACCTGATCGACCGTGTACTCACCCTCGGCGACCACGCTCGCGAGCGTGCCCGACATGCCCTGAGGCGCCATGACCCTGTGCAGGATCGTCTGTCCCTCCGGAATGGTCCCGATCACATCGCCCGGACCAACCGTCTGACCGACCTCGGCCGTGGGCGTGAAGCTCCAGAGCCGCTCGCGATCGAGCGCCGAAGCGACCGTGCCACGCTCGATGTAATCGCCTGACCTTTCGGCGATGGCCGGGAGCGGACGTTGGATACCGTCGTAGACCGAGGACAGCAACCCTGGCCCGAGCTCGACCATGAGAGGACCCGCCGTGGACTCCACGAGATCTCCGACGGTCAGACCCGACGTGTCCTCGTAGACCTGGATCGTCGCGAGATCCGCCTCGAGACGGATGACCTCGCCCATGAGGCCTTCCTGGCCGACGCGGACGATGTCGTACATCTTGGCGCCGAGCATCTCGCGCGCGACGACGACCGGTCCTGTGATTTTGAATATCGCTCCGACTATCATCAGCCTCGCCTCAGTGTAATGTCGAATCCAATGGCTCTTCTAATCAAACGCGCGAGATACGCGCGGTGGTCCTCGCCCATCTCGAGCCGCTCCTTGATCGGAAGCGAGATCACGATCGGGCGATAGATCGAGTCGATCTTGTGCTGCGTGCGCTCGTCGATTTCCGCCATCATCTTCTCGTTGACGGCGATGATCCCGCTCGCCTCGTCGTCGAGCAGTGCGTTCAGCCTCGCGCGCGCGTCCTCGTTAGACCCGGCGACGACCACATCGACCCCCGACAGGCGGAATCCGTCAGCAGTGTCTGAATCGGTGAGGACGATGAGCCTATACAAGGATAAGCTCCTTCCTCAAGCGATCCATCGGCATGCCGACCGTCTTGCCCTTGACGATGATGCGGATATTGGTGATCTCGTTCTGCTTCGCCCACAGATACGAAATCGCCACGCCGACACCGAGAGGATCACCCCTGCCGAGACCGAGAGTGCGACGCATCAGCAGGTCTTCGAGCGCGCGCTCGAAGACCGAGATGCTGTTCTGCTCGAGATACACGATCGCCACGTCGTCGAGCACCCTGCCATATTGCGTGCCCCGCAACCGGTCCAGCACCTCGTCGACGTCGGACATAGCCGCCAGCTCACGGTACAGATCGATGCCTATGACGGCACCTCCGGGCATGAAGTACTGCTCCGCCGTCACGGTCTCGGCATCCGCCTTCTGGAGTCTGAACACCATGACGAGGTTGCCCACGTCGATCTGGATGGCGAGGACCTTGCGCGCGATCTTCGCGTTGGCGCCGCGCCGCGCGAGCCGCTTCGTGGCCCACGCCACATAGTACTGGTCGAGCGCGAGTTCGAGTGAAGCGAGTTCGCCCGTCTTCATGAACTCGGCGAACCCTTCACGCAGCGGCACGGTCAACGGAAGACCCCACGTGGCAACGGTATCCACGAACGCCCGGACGTCCTCGACCATCGCCAGGGCATCGAGATCCACCTGGCCCAGGAGACGGCCTACCGGCAGCAGTCCGTCGCGGAGCTCCTCCGTCTCGATGTGCATGTGTTTAGCTCTGAGGATCGTCTTGACGTTGAAGACGTCCCATCTGCCGAGCAGCGTTCCCACCAGGTACTCGGCATCGTCGTTGAGAAAACCCGTCACCTTGCTGAACGTGCGGATCATGTTGTGCTTGAGGGCGGCATCGACATTGGTGGCGTCGAGTCCGTGGATCAACATCTCCTCGAGATCGGGGCTGTATTCGGTGTCGGTCAGATCCTGAATCAGCCGCTTGATGTCGGGGGTCTCGATGAGTCCCTCGAGGAACGAGCGCTCGAACAGCCGCGAACGCATGCCGCGGATGCGGGCGTTCGCATATCCGTAGTCCCCTCCTGCGGGAGCGTTGAGTGTGCGGGCGGTCGTCGTCGGCTGGCTCATGTGAACAGAATCTCCGCCACGTCGGACTGAACGGACTGCCTGACCTTCTCCAGGCGATCCTCCAGGGTGTTCCTTCGCAGGATGCGACCGCCCCCTCTCACGACCACGACACCGCCGGCGGTGGCGATTTCGGGCTTCACCTCCGCATCGACGCCAAGCTCCGCAAGGACCCGCATCGCCAGATCCGCGTCGGCCGCATCGACGAGCACCGTGGGGTCACCCTTGACCCCAGCCAGGGCCTCATCGAGCAGGGAGCGGAACAGCGTTTCGTAACCGTCCGATCCGCGCATCGACTCGAGCCTGCGCGCGGCTGTCTCGAAAGCGTCCGTGACCGCCGCCTCTTTGACTGCGGCGACGCGTTTCTTGGCCTCGAGCCGGGCCCCGTTGATACGTTTCGACGCCTTCATGCGCATGTTCGCGCCGGATGTGTCCACGCACGCCGTGCAGATGTTCTTCGCCTGTTCGACCGCCTCCTCGGCGATCGTCTCAGCCTGCGCCCGGGCTGCCGCCAGGATATCTTCGCATTCGCTTTCGGCCTGCTCTTCGAGTGCGCGAAAAATGTCTTCTAGGGCCATGGGACCCAGACCCCTCTCCCGTGATTCGTCGTCCGTACCTTCTCGGTTATGCGGGCGTGACCGGCATGCTCACGATCAGAATCGAGGCCACGAAACCCAAAAGGACGATAATCTCAGGAAGCGCCTGCAACACGACGACCCACACCGCCGCCTCCGGGCGCTCGGCGAGCGTTCCCGCGCCAGCGGCACCGATCCTCGCCTGTGCGTATCCCGCAGAGAGCGCGGAGAGCCCCATAGCGAGACCGGCGCCGATCGCCTTGGCGACGTACGACTGGTACTCGCCAGCGACTTCGACCTCGGCCGCGAACGCCATCGTCGGGAGCAGCATCGTCGCCAAGAACGTACTGCCGAACACCATCTTTGCGAGCCGATTGTTGATCATGCGCTCTCTTCACCTCCGGTTTTCATGAACGGACTGTACGGCTGATTACCTGTCTCGTAGAACTTGCCGAAGAACTCGAGCAAGTTGAGACGCAACGCATGGATCAGGGGGCTGAACGACGCCATGATGATGTGTAGCGAGTGCAGCAGGATCCCCATGAAGATCCCGATGATCGGATTGCCCATGATCGTCATGATCTGATTGATGGCATCCGCGAACAGCGCCCCGGCCAGGCCGACGGCCATGATGCGGATGTAACTCGCGATATGCGCGAATGATTCGAGCGTCTCGACGACACCCATGACCCCGCCGCCCCGAATAGCATAAACGAACCCTCCGATGGCGATCAGCGCCACGATCGCCTGGGCCCCAAGCTGGCCGTTCTCGCCGAACATACTGGCCACCACGGTGACCTGACCGAGTCCAACGATCACGAGTATCGCAAGGAGCATGGTGAGGATGCCGCCGCGCTCGTACAGGTGCTTCTTGTGCTTGGTCTTGACCGCGTTCAACACGCCGATAGCCAGACCGAACAGAACGTGGAGCACTCCCACGATCAGAGCGATAATCATAAACGGCATGATCTGGTCGACGCGGTGGAACGTGGGTATCACCCCAAACCAGGCTGTGGCACCTGTATTGACCATCTCGCCTGTGACCGCGTCGGCAGCGTATATGTACTTCACCAATCCTGTCCGAAGCGGCATGTCGCCGAATCCCTCGCCATATACAAGCCCGAAAGCGACGACCATCGTTGCGGCGGGGCCGAGAATCGACGTGGCGATCTGGATGAGTTCGTTACCGCGGAACTTGAACCGCAGCCAAAAAATCACGGCGAGCATGACGGCACCGTACCCGAAGTCGCCGACGATCATCCCGTAGAACAGGGGGAAGAAGATGAAGAGCATCCACGTCGGATCGACCGTACCGTACCGCGGAACACCACGCACACTCATGAGCTGCGCGAACGGTGCCACGGCTTTGGGATTCTTAACCGCAACCGGCGTCTCCGTGTACTGGTCCTCACTAATCGCGGTCTGCGTGACGATGATGTCATCGCCCCATTTTTCGCGAATCGCCCCCTCCAGAGCGTCGACGTCGGCAACGGGGATCCACCCGTCGATGACGAAGGCGTACGCGGTACGGCCGAACTTCGGAATCGCGTTGATCTCCTCGATCCGATCGATAAGGACGTCCCTGATCGCCGAGAGTCGCAGCTCCCACATGATCGACATCCGCTCGAGCTCAGCGGAGATCCTCGCGAGTGCGCCGGGGAGATCCTTGCGCCGCGCCTTCAACTCGTCGTAGGCAATGTCGAACGGCATGTCCTGGAATTCACTCGGCAGTCGTATCTGGTTGACGTTCTCCATGGCGAGAAACTTGTGGACCGGTTCGGAGTACCTCTTGTTGAACACCACGATCGCTGCCGTCGTGTCCTCGTCGACGTCGGTCGAGACGATCTCGCACTGTTTGCGCGTGATCTTGTCGAGTTCCTCTTTGAGCTGCTCGAGCGCGCTCTTGTAGCGACGCTCGACGAGGAGTGCCACCGACTCGTACGCACCGGTCGTCACGATCTGCTTCGCGAGGGGTTGGATCTTCTGGAGGATCGGTTCGTACCGTGCGAGCAGCGCTAGTTCGCCCTCGACCGAGGTATGACTCGACGCGAGGGACGAGGTCTTCGCCTCGACCTCGCCGATGACCTCGGCTATCTCACCCGCGAGCTGGTCGGTATCGAGTGCGTACAGCCGTTGGTACTCGTGACGTCGCTCGGCCGGATCCATCGGGGTGTCATCCCTATGCAATGCCTTGAGGATGGCGCGCACACGGATGAGCAGCTCCTCCATGCGCTCCTGGTCGGCCATCTGCTGCTCGAAGACCTCCATGCGCTCCAGCGGAACCTCCCCGGCCTGGATCTTGCGAGAGAGGTCCTCGATGTGGAGCCGCCCCTGCTCGTGGATCAGACTCACCACATCGAAGAACAGGTTTTTCGGGCCTATGATCTGCACTTTGGCCATTGGAACAAGCATCTAACACACCCCCTGGGCGTCACACACCGCGGACCCGGCTCGTGAACTACACACTCGTCACGGTCTCGACCACGAATGACGTCGCGGCTTCGGCACGTTCATCGATCATGCGACGCAGCGCTTCGATCTCCGACTCCGCGTTCGCATCGATCCGCTCGATCTCGCGTTCGACCTCGGCAAGCACCACCTTCTCGTGCTCTTCGGCGAGATGCAGCGCCTCGGACTCAGCGCGCCGCGTCACCTCGACGGCCTTCTTGCGGGCCCGCGCGACGATCTCCTCGGCCCCCTTCCTGGTCGCGAGCATGCGACCAGATATCTCCATCTCCTTCTCGCGGATCAGATGGAGCGGCGAGTTCATGTCGCGCCCGAGCGTCTCCTGGTGGAACTGGATCTTCTCGAGAACCTTCTCGTCCACGTGCCTGTCCCCCGTTTCGCGGGTAGTCGTGCCTTAGCGAGCGATGCCGTGCGCGCCGACCCGCTCGATGGTAGATTTCGACAGGTCGGAAGCGGGCTCCTGCTAGGAAATCCGAATCGTGGGACTTGAAGTCTCGTGCGCGGAATCAGACATAGCGGCGGGGTAGTCTCATGCCGAACGCGCAGGCTGATTCGTAGTTGATGGTTTCAGCCGTGTTCGCAAGCTCGTCCATGACGATCCGCTCCCCGTGTTGAGCGCCGACGAGCACCGCCTCGTCCCCCACGCGCGCCGTCACCCCACGCGGCAGCTCCACCATGAACTGGTCCATACACACCCGACCGGTCTGCGGACATCGCACCCCGCCGATGAGCACCTGCATCCGGTTGGATGCGAGCCGGTGCACGCCATCGGCGTAGCCGAGCGGCAACGTGGCGATGACCGTCGGCTCGACCGCGCGCCACGTCAACCCGTAGCTCACGCCCTCCCCCATGCCGACGCGCTTGACGAACGACACCCTCGCTCGCACCGACATCGCCGGTCGCAGATCGATCGCCTCGTACGTCGAGCGGCCGGGGTGCAGGCCGTACACCGCGATACCACACCTGACCATGGAGAAATGCGACTCGGGGTGCAGAATCGTCGCGGGGCTGTTGGCGGCGTGCACGATGCCCGGGGCGACACCTTCGTCGCGCATGCGCGCGAGCGCGAGCGAGAACCTCTCCATCTGGCGCTCGAAATCCCAGTCGCCCGGGATGTCGGCGGTCGCGAAGTGCGTGAAGGTACCTTCGTGGCGCAGTCCCGGGAACCCGGAGAGCGCCGCAGCGAACTCGTGGGCGTCCTCGGCACGCACGCCGATGCGATTCATCCCGGTGTCCACCTTGAGGTGGTAGCGGACCTCTCGGCCGAGCGCCGCGGCCTCGCGACTCACCGTCACGGCGAACTCCCGCGTCGTGACGGCGGGAACCAGCTCGTGTTCGAGCAGCAGCCGCGCCGAGGAGACCGGCGGCTCGGACAGGATGTGGATCGTCGCGCCGATGCCCGCTTCCCTGAGCGCGACCGCCTCCTCGATCGTAGCCACGCCGAGGCGGTCGGCTCCGGCCGAAAGCGCTTCGCGGGCCACGGGCACGGCCCCGTGACCGTACCCATCGGCCTTGACGACCGCCATGAACAGCGTGCCGGACGCCGTGAGACCCTTGAGCGTGCGCACGTTGTGCGCGATCGCCGACAGGTCGATCTCGGCCCAGGCGTTTCGCTCGTACACCAAAGGATCAGTCCTTGTCGAGCAGCGAGCGTACGATGTCGGACTTGCTGATCACGCCGACGAGCCGGTCGCCGTCGAGCACCGGCAAGCGACTTACATCCTGTTCGACAAGAAGCGTCGCCGCGTCTTCGAGTGACGCTGTGACCTGTACCGTGACTGGGTGTTCAGTCATCACTGCGCGGACATCGGCCGCCACCGCTTTTCTCAGTTCGCTCTCGAACCGTGCCGTGGCCGGCGGGTACATGATGAACCCGTCGAGCAGGTGCAGATACGTCGGGAATTCGAGTTTGACGTCCTGCATGATGAGGTCGCCCTCGGTCACGATTCCGATGAGCTTGTCGCCTTCGAGCACAGGAAGCCCGCCTATGCGCATATCGACCATCATCCGGGCGGCCTCGGTGACCGTCGCGTCCGGCCCGATCGTCACCGGATCCGGCGACATCACATCTCGTACTGTGAGCTCTGGCATCGTAGCGCTCCTTGTCGAATCGGCGTCCGGCCGTACCCTACCCTCTCGCACATCACCCGCCGAGGAGCCCCGCCACCGCCTGCGGCAGAAACCGGGGTATGTCCTCGGCGATAACACATCGTTGTGTGAACTCCTCGGCGGCAAGATCCCCGGCGGTGCCGTGCAGATACGCACCGAGCGCGCCCGCGTCGAGCGGCTCAAGCCCCTGGGCCAGCAGCGTGCCGATGACGCCGGCGAGCACGTCACCTGTCCCGGCGGTCGCGAGCCCCGGACCGCCCGGCAGGTTGAGGATCTGTCGCGCAGCACCGCTCGTCACCGTTCGAGCGCCTTTGAGGACGCACGCCATACGCGGACCCGAGAGCCGTGCCCCATAGGATAGTCTATCCGCCTGAATCGCCGCAGGCGTCGCGCCGAGCAATCGCGCCAATTCACCGGGGTGCGGAGTGATGACCGTGGGCGCGGTGCGGCTCTGGAGCAGATCGACGGCGTCGACCATCGCGTTGAGGCCGTCGGCATCGAGCACGAGCGAAGCGGTGAGCCCCGTCACGAGCTTCCGGACGGCGAGCACCGCCCCGTGCGCGACGGTCATGCCGGGACCCACAACGACGGCATCGAACTCGCGAGCCACATCGAGGATCTCGTCGGTGACACGCGAAGCCAATGTGCGCGAGGGGTTCTCCGCCAATCCCACGACGACGACCGATGCGAGCCGGGCCTGGACGATCGGCGCGATCGATTCCGGGACGGCGACCGACACGTAGCCGGCTCCTGCGCGTTGCGCTCCCATCGCAGTCAGCATCGCCGCCCCCGGATACGCCCCCGAACCGGCAACGACGAGCACTCTGCCCCGGGTGTTCTTGTGGACGTCGAAACCGTGGGCCGGCAGCAGAGTCGCGTACTCCTCGCGACCCCACAGCTCGAGATCGCCGACCGAACCTGACGGCTCCGCGGCGACACCGATGTCGTGGGTCACCACGTCGCCGGAGAGCGCCGCTCCCGGATACACGAGCGACCCGATCTTGGGGGCAACAAGCGAGACCGTCACGTCGGCCCGTACGGCCGGTGTGCTCGCCTTTCCTGTATCGGCGTCGACGCCCGAGGCGATGTCGACCGCGACGACCGGAACCCTACTGTCGTTGATCGCGCGGATCCACGAACCGTACGGTTCCCGAACCGTGTCACCGCAAAAGCCGACACCGAACAACGCATCGACGAGAACCGCCCGGCTGGCGAGGAGCGCGACGTCGAGATCGCCATCGAGCACGACGTAACGAACGTCGTCGTCACGCGCTCGACGGGCGGCGTCCCCCGCGATACCCTCGATCCGGTCGGGTTCCATCGGCGAGAACACCGTCACCTCGCGCCCGGCAATGTGCAGCACACGAGCGGCGGCCCAGCCGTCACCGCCGTTGTTGCCCTTTCCCGCCACGACCGCGACGGACCCGTCCGCAACGAGCCGCTCCACCTCGGCGGCCACCGCGCGACCCGCGCGCTCCATGAGTTCGGCCATGGTCACGCCGAGACGCGTGATCGCGTTCTCCTCGGCGGTTCGAACGCCCTGTCGCGTCAATGCATAGCGCACGTGAGGACCTCTCCGTGGATCAAACGTTTTCGGTCGCGTCCTGGGCCGGTCGATTCTCTCCAGCGAGTTGATTCTCCCCGTTGTCCGGAACATCCATCTCATCGAGCATCGATCGGGCTTCCTTGAACGACGCGGCGAGTTCGGCCATGGGATCGGGCTGGGTCTGTATGGGCCGCGGCCGGTGAGCCTCGGTGATCGCCACCGCCGAGGCCACTGCGGTCGTATGCGTGAACGACAGCGACAGGTGCAGCTCGACCACGCCGCGCTCGGCGGCCACCTCGGCGGCGCGCCCGTGCAGGAACGGCACCGGACGGCCGTTACCGTCGCGCAACACCTCCACGTCCCGAAAGCGCATCCCGCGAAAGCCGGTGCCGATCGCCTTGAGCACGGCCTCCTTGGCCGCGAATCGCATCGCGTAATGGATCTCAGGCTTATTCCGCTGGTCGCAGTACGCGCGCTCGACCTCGGAGAACACCCTCTCCTTCATGGCCGGGTGACGCGACAGCGCGGTCCGCATGCGGTCGATCTCCACGATGTCGACGCCGAGACCGCGGATGCTTGCGGCGCGGGCGATCCCGTCCGGCGGCTGCTCGAATCGTCTCTCCTCGGTCATGTGCTACTCGACCGTCACGGACTTGGCGAGGTTGCGGGGCTGGTCGACGTTGCACCCGCGCAGCTTCGCGATGCGGTACGCCAGAATCTGCATCGGGATGGTGGCCGGGATCGCGGAGAGCACCTCGGATGTCGCCGGGATGTAGAGCACGTGCTCGGCGTGGCGGCGGATCTCGTCATCTCCGTACGTCGCCACCGCGATGACCTCGGCACCGCGCGCGCGGACCTCCTGGATGTTGCTCACGACCTTCTCGTACGTGTGCCCCTGCGTGGCGACGACCACGACCGGCACCTGGTCGCTGATGAGCGCGATCGGCCCGTGCTTCATCTCGCCAGCGGCGTAGGCCTCGGCGTGGATGTAGCTGATCTCCTTGAGTTTGAGCGCGCCTTCCATAGCCACCGGCAGGCCGACACCTCTGCCGAGGAAC
>CAMTXY010000260.1:0-1531 GCA_947085795.1 uncultured Actinomycetes bacterium
ACGGGTGGTCACTCTGACGACTCCGCCCGGGCGACTGGCGAGCACCGTTGACTGGACCGCATCCGCTGGGGCAGGCGTCCTGGGCGGGTCGTAGCGGCGGAACTCGAAATCCCGATACGTGAACCGGGGAGTAGCCCGGGTCGTGCAGAACTGAACCTGACGGGAAGGGCTATGAGCAAGTCCGTGTAGTTCGAGGGCTGAGTGATACACCATCACTGCGTCTGGCGATACGGCCGCCGCCACGAGATACGGGTCGGGCTCCTGCTGAGCGAACCTGCCCGCACGCGAAACGTACACGCCACGCATCACTCGATCGGCAAGCCCCTTCTTTGTTGCCCTCACCAGGAGATTATACGGGGTGCGCCCGTCACCCAGCTCTGATCGAAACTCATCGAGGGAGAAAACATGATGCTCTTCCAGGTAGGACTGAACGCTCATAGTTGGTCACCTCGGTGAGATAATACCGCTCAGAGTGAGTATTGGCGCAACTATCTACCAACATGAACACCAGTATTCCTGCACATCCGGAGATTCTTACAGTGAATATCCAAATCGGTCCGCCAACTCGTACCTCATCGTTCCCTCATCGTTCAGACTCCATCTCCTCGAACATCCGCTCTCGCTCATCCGGAGTCAGGACAGCGAAGAACGGGGAGCTCCTTCGCAATCGCTCGGCCCGCGAGCTCTTGGACACGAGGAGGTCCCTCAGTCGCTCGGGTGAGTAAGTCTCGAGAAGCTGTCTCCATTCCCCGATGTCACTGTTGGACGTGCCTTGACCCTCCTGCAGGAGTCTGTTGGTGTGCTGGAGGGCTCGCCGGGCAAGCGAAGGATCGGCCTTGATCAACTCGGCAATGGCCCGCGCCATCCGTAGAGAGCGCTCTGCGGACTCGGCGTGGCTCCGGATGCCCGGTGGCCGGACAACGTCGGGCCACGCTCCAGGACCCCAGAGCATGAAGGCGTCGTCCGGAACCCCAGGGTCGTCTGCTCGAGTGAAGACACTGATCTCGATGATGAGGTCGAACCGCTGCTCGGTTCCGACCAACCGTGTGCGCAATTCGGGACCGATCCAGCTGACCGAGGGAGTCTCGACGACCACGCTGAGATCGAGGGTGTTCGAGGACTCGCCCGGCAGCTCCCGCAGCCAGGCATCCCGGATCTCCGGCATGCCCACCGCCTGGCGAAGATCACCGAGCAATCCCTCGTACTGGCTCTGCTCGTGTTCGAACAGTCGGTGAAACAGGGGCAGGTAGGTGTTGCCTTCCCTTGGGCCGAACTTCAGGGCACGCCCTGTACCGACTCTCCTCGCTACACCCAGCCGCTCCAGGGTTTCAAGTGACTTGCGAGCGCCAGTCGAGGACAAGCCTGCGAGTCTTGCCGCGTCGGCGACGCTGACAGGCCCCCCAACGTCGTACACAAGCACACGGATGAGACGCACAAGGGCAGACGTGCCCAGTACGTCATCAAGGGGGTATCTGAGACCGCTTCGCTGGATTCGGGGGGGACGCATAGAAGACACTTCCGTTTGTAATTG
>CAMTXY010000261.1:0-1994 GCA_947085795.1 uncultured Actinomycetes bacterium
GACGAGCACACGACCGCGAATGTCGGCACGATGGTTGGCGGCACAGCGACTAATGTCGTGACCGCGCAGATGACGATGACTGGCGAGTGCCGCTCGCTTGACCGCGAACGAGTCGAGCAGATCAAGGCCTCGATGAACCAGGTGATGAAAGAGGCCGCGCGCGCCGGTGGCGGCACGGTCGACGTCTCTTGGACTCGCGAGTACGAGGGGTTCGCGATGCCTGAGGACGCGCCAGCCGTGCGGATCGTCATGGCCGCATGCCGTGACATCGGGCTCGAACCGTCGACGTATACGACCGGCGGGGGCAGTGACGGCAACATCTTCGCGGCCCACGGCGTACCCACGCTCGTGCTCGCCTGTGGGCTACAGGGGGCGCACTCGACGAGCGAGCGACTCGCTATCGCTGATCTTCACGCGCTGACCGACCTGGTCGCAGCGGTCGCGATACACCTGAGCGTGGAGTAGGCGAGCGCGGGTCGAATGCTCCCGGTTATCATTCCGGCAACGTCCGTAACCGAACAGGAGGAAGCGTCGTGATCGTCGGAGTCCCCAAGGAGATCAAGAACAACGAGTTCCGGGTCGGCCTGACGCCGGGTGGCGTGGCCGAGTTCGTCGCCCACGGGCACACCGTGCTCGTCGAGGCCGGTGCGGGCGAAGGTTCCTCGTTCAGCGACGCCGAGTACTCCTCGGCGGGTGCCGAGATGGTGACCACGGCCGCCGAGGTCTTCGAGCGCGCGGAGATGATCGTGAAGGTGAAGGAGCCGCAGGCCGTCGAGATCGAGCGGCTGCGCGAGGGCCAGATCCTCTACACGTTCCTGCATCTGGCGCCCGACCTGTCGCAGACGGAAGGTCTTGTGAAGTCCGGTGCGGTGTGTTTCGCGTACGAGACCGTCGAGTTGCCGAACCGCTCGCTGCCGTTGCTCGCGCCGATGTCCGAGGTGGCTGGTCGCATGGCCGCGCAGGTGGGCGCGGCCTATCTACAGAAGCCCAATGGCGGGCGTGGCGTGCTCATGGGCGGGATCCCGGGCGTGCTGCCTGCGAAGGTCGTCGTGTTCGGCGGCGGTGTCGTGGGCGCGAACGCCGCGTACGTCGCGATGGGGATGGGTGCCGACGTCACGATCATGGACGTCAACCTCGATCGCCTGCGCTATCTCGACGAGATCTGGGGCAACCGCGTCCGCACCCTGTACTCGAGCAAGCACAACATCACACAGGTCGTCACCGAGGCCGATCTCGTCATCGGCGCAGTGCTGTTGCCGGGCGCCAAGACACCGTTCCTCGTGACGCGCGACATGCTGCCGACGATGAAGCCCGGTGCCGTGCTCGTCGACGTCTCGGTCGACCAGGGTGGATGCATCGAGACGACGAGGCCGACGACGCACGCCGACCCCACGTACTTCGTCGACGGCGTGCTGCACTATGGTGTGGCCAACATGCCCGGCGCGGTGCCTCACACGTCCACGCTCGGTCTGACGAACGCGACGCTTCGCTACGGGCTGGCCATCGCCGATGAGGGTTGGAAGCAGGCCGTGCTCGACGACCCCGCCCTGGCCAAGGGCGTCAACGTGCTGGAGGGCAGGATCACATACGAGCCCGTCGCTGAGGCGCACGGGATGGTGCACACGCCACTTGAGCAGATCATCGGTCGCCCGACGTACTAACGAGGACCCCCCTGCGCGCGTCTGGATGCGGAGAGGGCGGCGCGGAATACGGTCGAAATACGGTCGCCCCGTCGTTCTTCCGCGGGGATATAATCGGCACATGCAGCACTACGTCGACGAGTTCGTGGCCCATCTCTCGGTCGAGCGGGGCGCTTCGGCGCACACCATCGATGCGTACCGCCGCGACGTCGGCGTGTACGTCGGCGTGTTGGCCATGCGCTCGGTCGCAACGCTCGACGACATCTCGCGTGACGACGTGTTGGCCTTCGTGACCGATCTGCGTCTACGCGGTTTCGCCCCGAGCACCGTCGAGCGCAAGGTCGCTGCGGTCAA
>CAMTXY010000262.1:0-7378 GCA_947085795.1 uncultured Actinomycetes bacterium
ATGCGGGCGTCCTTGAACACGGGTTCGAGCATCCCCGCCATCGCCGCCTTCATCTCGTCGGTGACGTTGTAGATGATCGAGTGGAGGCGGATGTCGACCTTCTCGCGATTGGCCAGGGCCTCGGCATTGCGGTCGGGCCGCACGTTGAAGCCGATGACGATGGCGTCGGACGCATCGGCGAGCATGACGTCGGTCTCGGTGATGCCGCCGACCGCCGAGTGGATGACGGTGATGCGGACCTCGCTCTGATCCATCTTGTCGAGCGCGTCTTTGAGGGCCTCGATCGAGCCCTGCACGTCGGCCTTGACTACAAGGTTGAGGTCGCGCAGCTCGCCTTCCTGGATGCGAGCGAACAGGTCGTCGAGTGAGACGTGGACCTTCTTCTCTTGTGCGAGTAGACGCTGTTTGAGAGCGCGCTCCTCGGCGAGGTTGCGCGCGTCGCGCTCCTCGGCGAAGACGCGGAACTCGTCACCTGCGGAAGGCACGCTGCCCAGACCGACGATCTCGACCGGATCGGCGGGACCGGCGGTCGCGACGACGTTGCCCTTCGGGTCGACGAGCGCCCGGACGCGGCCGTGGCTTGTGCCGCCGACGAGGGCGTCTCCCACCCGCAGGGTACCGCGCTGGACGAGGACGGTCGCGACCGGACCGCGGCCCTTGTCGAGTTTGGCCTCGATGACGACGCCGCTGGCCGGTGCGTTGGGGTTGGCCTTGAGATCCTCGACCTCAGCGACGAGCAGAATGGTCTCGAGCAGGTCGTCGATGTTGATTCGCTTCTTTGCCGAGACGTTGACGAAGATGTCGTCGCCGCCCCACTCCTCGGGCACGATCCCGTGCTCGGTGAGCATCTGGCGGACCTGTTCGGGGTCAGCGCCGTCCTTGTCGATCTTGTTGACGGCGATGATGATCGGCACGTCGGCGGCCTTGGCGTGGTGAATGGCCTCGACGGTCTGCGGCATGACCCCGTCATCCGCCGCGACGACCAGCACTGCGATGTCGGTGACTTTCGCGCCGCGGGCGCGCATGGCGGTGAACGCCTCGTGGCCGGGGGTGTCGATGAAGGTGATCTGCTTGCCGCCATGGTTCGCGACTGACGCACCGATGTGCTGCGTGATGCCGCCGGCCTCGGTCTCGGCTACGCCGGTCTCGCGGATCGCGTCGAGAAGCGAGGTCTTGCCGTGGTCTACGTGACCCATGACCGTGACGACGGGCGGGCGCGACTCGAGGTCTTCTGGAGCGTCGTCGAAGACGAACCCTATCTCTTCCTCGGGTAAGATGACGCAGACCGTGCGGCCGAGGTCGTCCGCGATGATCTCGATGACATCGCGCATCATCGGTTGGTTCACGGTGAGCATGCTGCCGAGCATCATGAGCCGTTTGATGATCTCGTTGGGGGACAGCCCGAGTGCCTCGGCGAACTCGCCGACGGTGGCACCTTCGGTGACAGTGACGGCATCCGCGTCTGCGGTCAGCACCGGTTCAGAAGCGGCAGGTGTTGCCTGTGCGGTAGCCGCCTCCGCCCCGACGCGCTTCTCCTTCCGGCTCTTGCGCTTGCTGCCCTGCGCGTGCGCGGCGGCGACCGCAGCCTTGGCTTCCTCGATCACGCGCTGATGGGCCACCTTCTCCGCAGACTGCACTTCGGCCTCGCGGGCCATACGGCGGTAGCGGTCCTCTTCCTCTTTCTCGAGGGTCGCGGCCTTTTCGGCTTCGATGCGCTCGCGCTCCGTATTCACTGTGGTTGCGGTGACCTGGCGGACGAGGTCTTCCTCGTGGCGCGTGCGTTCCTCGGTCTCTGCCGCCTCGCGCTCGGCTCTTGCGGTGGCCTCTGCCGCCTCACGCTCGGCTTTCGCGGCGGCTTCGGCGGCCTCACGCTCAGTCCGGGCGGCCGCTTCGCGCTTCGCGCGCTCCACCGACTCGGCTTTCGCGGCAGCCTCGACCACTTCGCGGACCTTGCGCTCCTCTTCCTCCAACCGGGCACGCTCCGCCTCGAGCTCTGCCTGACGTTCGGCGATGATCGGCCCGAGGTCCTTGCGGATCTTGTCCACGTACGCCTCGACGAGCGTCGAGGCGTGACCCTTGGCGGGGATCTTGAGTCGATTGAGGTGGTCGAGCAGCTCCTTGGAGCTCATGCCGAACTCCTTGGCCAGCTCGTGCACTCTCATGCTGGGCATAAGTACCTGTCACCGTCCTTGCTTATTGAGTCTTCAGACCGCCGATAGCAGCGGTGAACTCACGTCGGAGTCGGTCCGTGTCGTCTTCTCTCAGGTTCACCCGCAGCGCAGGATCGAGTCGATTGCGGCGTACCGCGTCGTCGAAACACCCCTGCAGCGGATGGAGGTACGCTCCCCGACCGTTGGCCTTGCCGGTCGCATCGACCGTGACGTGGCCCTCGGGCGTATGCACGATACGGACGAGGTCGCGTTTGTCCGCGCCGACGCGACACGCGATACACGTGCGCTCGGGGATCTTGCGCACCGAAGTCACGAGGCAGGTGCCTCCTTCGCATGGATACGGCAGTAAACGCCGCCGGGCAGCGCCTTGTTGCGGCAGCGAAGCCCTGACGATGTGATAGCCACGCAGCGGCCGTCGTACTCCTCCTGGCTTGCAGAATCGTCGCCGCTCGGCACAGCCGAGGCCAGTCCGGCCGTCGTGGCCTGTGTGAGGCTCTTGATGTCGATGCGCCAGCCGGTGAGTTTGGCGGCGAGACGGGCGTTCTGGCCCTCCTTGCCGATGGCGAGTGAGAGCTGGTCATCGGGCACGATGACCGTGGCGGTGTGGGTGTCCTCGGAGATGAGTACCCGCGAGACCTTCGCCGGGGACAACGCGTTGGCCACGTAGTTCGCCGGGTCCTCGGACCACGGCACGACATCGATGCGCTCACCGCGCAGCTCGCTGACGATCATGCGCACTCGCGAGCCCTTAGGCCCGACGCACGCGCCCACCGGGTCGAGACCCGGCTCGCGGCTGGAGACGGCGACCTTACTGCGCATGCCCGGCTCGCGCGCCACGCTCTTGATCTCGACGATGCCGTCGTAGATCTCGGGCACCTCGAGTTCGAAGAGGCGGCGGATCAGCCCCGGATGAGTGCGCGAGACGACGATCGAGGGCTCGTTGGAGGTCTTGCGCACCTCGATGATGTACGCCTTGATGCGCTGATTGTGGTCGTAACGCTCGTTGTGCGGCTGCTCGCTCGGCGGTAGGAGAGCTTCGACGCCTTCACGCAGCTTGATAAGCGTGTAGCGCGAGTCGGATTGCTGGACGGTGCCGGTCACGCTCTCGCCGACGCGGTCGAAGTACTCCTCGAAGATGCGCTCGCGCTCCGCCTCGCGAATCGAACTCATGATGACGTTCTTGGCGGCCTGCGCGGCGATGCGCGAGACGTCCTTGGGCGTGATGTCGTGCTCCTCGAACAACGGCTCCTCCTCAGTGCCGCCGACCGGCACAAGCTCGTAGACGTAGATGCGTCCGGTCTCGCGGTCGAGCACCACGCGGGTGTCGTTCTCGAGATCCATCAGACGCTTGTACGTGGCCGCGAGCTGATGCTCGAGCTTATCGAGCATGTCGTATTCGTCGATGTTCTTCTCGCGAGCGAGCGCCTTGAGGGCGTCCATCAGCTCAGAACTCATCAGGTCCCGGCTCCTTTCGTGCCGAAGTCCACTGTGCCCTTGAGGCGCGCCTTGGTCACCGCGCCGTGCGGGACGTGAACGGTTCGTCCGTTGACATCGAGGACGACGTCGTCACCCTCGACTCCTGTTATCGTTCCCGTGAACGACCTTCGACCATCGATCGGTGCCGTCTTGAGCGTGACCGTCTCGCCGACGAAACGCTCGAAATCCGAGAATCTCGTGATCGGGCGATCGACACCTGGGGAACTGACCTCGAGCGTGTAGGAGCCGCGCACGGGGTCCTGGGCGTCGATCGCCTCGGAGATCCAACGGTTAGCGTCTACGATCGCCTCGATGTCGATGCCGCCCTCGCGGTCAAGGAAGATGCGTATGACCGGCGCTTTCGTGGCACCGGCGGTTTCGACGGCGACTAGCTCGAAGCCCTCGCGGGCCGCAACAGGCGCCAGAAGCGCTTCGATACGTGCGTGCAACTGTGCCCGCATCGCCGTCATACCTCCTTCCAGAACAAAAGAAGCGGACGGCTCGCCCACTTCTCGCTAGAACGACAGATTTCACGTGCAGCAGCGATTCTACCACAGGATTTGCGGCGGTCAAAACAGGTACCCCGGTTCACGACAATGCTGCGCCGGTTGCGGATACCAGCCCGCTCGACGCTACCGCTGCGTGAGCGCTACGTAGTTCCGGCGCGCGGCCACGTTCTTGTACGCCGGCCGGATGATCTTGCCGCCGTTGGCGAGCTCCTCGATACGGTGGGCGCTCCAGCCCGCGATGCGGCTGACCGCGAACAGCGGAGTGAACAGCTCCGGCGGGATGTCGAGCATCCGATAGACGAGCCCGGAGTAGAAATCGACGTTGGCGCTCACACCCTTGTACACCTTGCGGGTCTTGGCGATGACTTCAGGCGCGAGCCGTTCGACCTTCTCATGGAGGCGGTACTCGTCGGTGTGGCCCTTCTCGGCGGCGAGCATATCGGCGTAGCGGCGCAAAATGAGCGAGCGCGGGTCGGAGACCGAGTAGACCGGATGCCCCATGCCGTAGATGAGGCCGGTGCGGTCGAACGCTTCGCGGTCGAGTACACGCATGAGGTAGTCGGTGATGGCGTCCTCGTCCTCCCAGTCGGAGACCTCGTTGGCCAGATCGTCGAACATCTGGACGACCTTGAGGTTCGCACCGCCGTGCTTGGGGCCTTTGAGGGACCCCATGGCCGCCGCTATCGTGGAATACGTGTCGGTGCCACTCGATGAGACCACATGGGTGGTGAACGACGAGTTGTTACCGCCGCCGTGCTCAGCGTGCAGAACGAGCGTGAGGTCGAGGACTTTGACCTCGAGATCCGAGTAGCGGCTGTCGGGCCGAAGCATGTGAAGGATGTTCTCGGCGGTCGAGAGGTGTAGCTCCGGTCCGTGAATCACGAGGCTCTTGTTCGAGAAGTGATGCACGTACGCCTGGTAGGCGTAGACGGCGAGGACAGGGAAGGTCGAGATGAGCCTGAGGCTTTGGCGCAGCAGGTTCTCAATCGACGTGTCGTCGGGACGGTCGTCGAGGACGTAGAGTCCGAGTACGCTGCGCGCCATGGCGTTCATGACATCACGGCTCGGCAGTCGCAAGATCGCGTCGTGGACGAAATTGCGGGGCAACACGCGTTTGGTCGATAGGCGCTCCGTGAACTTCGCTAGCTCGACGGCGTCGGGAAGATCGCCGAAGAGCAGCAGGTAGCATGTCTCTTCGAAACCGAGGCGGTTCTCGGCGACGAAACCATCGACCAAGTCGGCGATTTCGATGCCGCGGTAGATGAGGCGGCCGTGAGCCGGGGCGTTCGCATCGTCATCGGGTGAACAGGCGAGCACGTCGCCTATCCGTGTGAGTCCGGCGAGCACGCCTTTGCCCGTGACGTCACGCAGTCCGCGTTTGACGTCGTACTCGGCGTACAGGTCCGGGGCGACCCTGTTGCACTCCGCAGCCAACGTGGCCCATCTTGCCAGGTCGGCGTCGGTCGCGTGATCCGGATTCTGTACTGCGGCGAAGTCGGGTCGCGAGGATATCGAAGTCATACGGTCGTTCCCTTCATTTGGCCCGGGCGACGGACGTGTGTTCGTGCGGTCGACGGCGTCGTGCGGTACCGACTTGTGCGTCTCCGGCCGGTTCAGTTGACGTGTTTCTGTGTTGAAGCGGGCGTGCGGACAGTTCGAAGCGCCTGTCGAATCGATCCGCGCTAGCAAAGGTTGGTGTTCCCCGGGGCGGAACCGCAACTCTTGTGGAAGTACGACGTGATGCGATCCAACTGAGTTCACATCAATTCTAGCCGCAAACGGCAGGATGCGCTTCAGATACCCTGCTGCTAGAATCCCGCCCACCCTTCACTCAGCACTTCGGCCTGCTCGATCACCAGCTTGACCGCTTCCTCCTGCTGGTCCGGCGGGTACTTGTACTTGCGGAGCAGCCGCCTGACCATCACGCGCATCCGCGCGCGCACGCTCTCGCGCATCGACCAGTCGATCGTCGCGCTCTCGCGGACCTTGATTACGAGCTCGTGGGCGATCGCCTTGAGAGTCTCGTCGCCGAGGTCGCGGACTGCACTCTCGTTTGCCGCCAGCGCGTCGTAGAATGCGACCTCGTCGTCGGTCAACCCGAGTTTCTCGCCTCGCTGCTGCGCTGTCCGCATGTCCTTCGCGATGGCGATGAGTTCCTCGATGACCTGAGCCGCCTCGATGGCGCGGTTCTGATATCGACGAATCGACTCTTCGAGCATCGCGGCGAACGAGCGAGCCTGCACAACATTCCGCCGCGAGCGCGTTTTGATCTCGCCTTCGAGCAGCTTGCGGAGCGTCTCCACCGCCAGGTTGCGCTGCGGTAGCCCGCGCACTTCTTCGAGGAACTCGTCCGAGAGGATTGAGATGTCGGGCTTGTCGAGCCCCGCGGCGGCAAAGATGTCGACGACCTCGCCGGGTGCTACCGCCTTCGAGACCAGCTGCTGGATGGCGTGCTCGATGTCCTCAGGCGAGCGGCCTTCTCCGCTGGTCGCCTCCTTGGCGAGCACCGAACGCACCGCCTGGAAGAACGCGAGGTCGTCGCGAATCGCCAGCGCCTCGCCTGCGGGCACGGCAAGCGCGAACGCCTGCGAGAGCGCGGACACGTTGCCGAGCAGCCGCTTCTTGCCGTCCACCTGCGCCAGGATGTGCTCCTGCGCCGCCGGCAGGAGAGCGAGCCGCTCGTGCGATGCACCCGCCGTCCACGCTCCCCGGTCGAAGCCGTGGAACAGCCCGCACGCGACCTCGTACCTCTCCAGCATCGCGGCCACGGCCACACGCTGGTCGATCGCGCCCTCGCCCTTGCCGCCGCTGCCCGTGTACGTGGCCAGCGCGTTCTTCAGCTGGTCCGCTAGCCCGAGGTAGTCCACCACCAGCCCGCCAGGCTTGTCACGGAACACCCGGTTCACGCGCGCGATCGCCTGCATCAGCCCGTGCCCACGCATGGGCTTGTCCACATACATCGTGTGCAGGCACGGCGCGTCGAAGCCGGTCAGCCACATGTCGCGAACCAGCACGATCCGCAGCGGGTCGGAGGCATCGCGGAAGCGATTCGCCAGTGCCTCGCGTCGTGGCTTGTTACGAATGTGTTGCTGCCAGTCCGCGGGATCGGAGGCCGAGCCGGTCACCACGACCTTGATCGCGCCCCGCTCGTCCTCCTGGCTCTCCCACTGCGCACGAAGTTTCACGATCTCGCGGTATAGCTCCACGCAAATTCGCCGGCTC
>CAMTXY010000263.1:0-2543 GCA_947085795.1 uncultured Actinomycetes bacterium
AGTCGAAATCGCCGACGCTCACGCCGCCGGAAGCGACGATGTACTCCGCCTCGCGTGCCGCGCGCAGGAACGCCTCGCGAGTCGCCTCGGGGTCGTCGGGGACGATGCCGAAGCGCAGCGGGATGCCGCCGGCCACTGTGACCTGCGCCGCGATCGAGTAGCTGTTGGAGTTGCGGATCTTGCCGGGGCCGGGCGTGCGGTCGACTTCGACAAGCTCGCTGCCGGTCGAGATAACCGCCACGCGCGGGCGGCGAAAGACCTCGGCTTGCGCGTGGCCGGTCGCGGCAAGCAGCCCGATCGTGGCCGGGCCGACGACCTCGCCGACGCGCACGACGGCCTCGCCTGCGCGGACCTCCTCGCCACGTCGGCGGATGTGCTCACCGAGCGCGGCGGCATGCGTGAACGCGACGCTGGAGCCGATGGCGCCGTCGCCCTCGACCGGGTGCGTGAGCTCGACCATCACGACCGCATCGGCGCCTGCGGGCACGGGCGCGCCGGTCATGATGCGCGCGGCCTGTCCAGGCCCGACCTCGCCGTCCCACCACTCGCCCGCCGCGATATGCGCGACTATGTCGAGTACGACCGGCGTCTCGGGTGACGCGCCGACGGTGTCGTCGAAGCGCACCGCGAATCCGTCCATCGCGGAGTTGTCGAAGGGCGCGACGTCGATGTCGCTTGTCGCGTCGGTGGCGAGCACGCGGCCGAGGGCGTCGGCAAGCGCGACGCGCTCAGGCTCGAGCACGCGGACGCGCGCGAGCACCTGTTCGCGCGCCTGCTCGACGGTCATCGCATCACCCATGGGCGCTCACTGTCCTTCCTCGGGCGTCGCATCGGACGCCGCATCGAAAGCGGGTCGCTCGGCGACGTCGATGCGCTCGGGATGCGTGTAGACCACCAGTTTCCCGCCGCGCGCGTAGCCCACGAGCGTGATGCCGAGTTCAACGGCGATCTCGGCGGCCAGATCGGTCACGGCAGTGCGCGAGACGACGACCGGCACGCGCGACTTGGCGGCCTTGACGGCCATCTCATAAGAGATGCGGCCGGTGGTAAGCAGCACGGCGTCGGCGGTCGGCACGCGGTCGAGCCAGGCGCGGCCGAGCAGCTTGTCAAGCGCGTTGTGGCGCCCGACGTCCTCGCGCACATAGAGCACCTTCCCGTCGCGTCCGAGCGCGCAAGCGTGCATGCCGCCGGTGTCGCGGTAGGCCGAAGCGCCGCGCGCCATCTGCCCCATCATCTCGTAGAGCCCCTCGCTTGCGATGCGCACGCCGCTCTCGATGCGGGCGAGGTCGCGGGCGTGCCCAACGCTCGAGAACGTCACGCCCTTGCCGCAGCCGCTCGTGACGTAGCGGGTCTTGTACACCATGTCGTCGGGGACGGCTTCCGAGGTGGAAACGTAGACCAAGCCGCGCTTGGCGTCCACGTCGATGCCGAGAAGCGCATCGCGGTCGCGGATGAGCCCCTCGGCGAGGAGGAAACCGGCGGCCATCTCCTCCAAGTCATCCGGCGTGGCCTGCACGGTGGCGACCTCGACGTCGTTCATGTAGACGGTCACGGGACGCTCGACGGGCATGCCGCGCGCGCGCCTCGTGCCCACTTCGACCACGTGCAGGCGCACCGGCTCGCGGCCGCGTTCGGCGGACGCGAACGAAAGGGGGTCGGCGCGCATCTCGGCGAGGTCGTCGGGCGTGTTGATGTTGACGAGGCTGCGCAGCTCAGGGTCGATGCCGCGCAACGTCTCGACGGGGATCTCGACGACGGCGAGGTTCGGCAGCATCGCCACGATCCGGCGGCGTCCGCTCGCCAGCGCGGCGCGCGCGGCGGGCAGGCACGCGGCGGTGCGGTAGAGCGCGAGCAGCGGCTCGGGCCCGTCGGCCGAGACCGGCATGACGACATCGGCGTCGTCCCGCGCCTCCCACAGCGCGCGGATGACCGCGGGTTCGAGCCACGGCATGTCGGCGGCGACCGCGAGCACCCACTCCTCGGAAGATCGCGCCATCGCGGTCACGAGCCCGCCGAGCGGCCCCTGGTAGGCGACCTCGTCGCGCACCACAGACACGCCTGCGGGCAGACCGGCCGCGGCAAGCGCCTCGGGGCGGTTCGTGACGACCAGCGTCGATGCGCACACCGCGCCGACGATCTCGACGACGTGCGCGACGAGCGGCTCGCCGTCGAAATCGAGCAGAGTCTTGTCGACACCCATGCGCATACTGCGCCCGCCAGCCAGCACGGCCGCGGTGATGGGAAGAACCTGTTCGTCACGCCGGTGGGACACGCCGACCCTCCGATCTCCTGGTTAGCATCCTCAGTATGACGCTGAAACGGGTCTGATGTCAGAGCCACGGACTAGAGTGCCCGAACACCGTGATGCCTCAAAAATAAAAGGTACTCGAGCTACCGATTCGTTGCCTCACAATAAAGGTACTCGATGTCAGATGTCTCCACCTCCTCTTTCCATCTCGGGTTCTTACGGGCGTTGAGCTTGTAGATCCCATCTTGGAGCTTGCCGATCCGCCTCCTCAGGTCGGCTGGGTTGAGCGTCTCGA
>CAMTXY010000264.1:0-7506 GCA_947085795.1 uncultured Actinomycetes bacterium
CCGGCGAGGGGCCGGTTCGAGTACCTGTTTTTATGAGGCATCGAATCGATTTCGAGTACATTCTTTGTGAGGCAACGCGCGGTGTTGCGCGATGCTCGGGGTCGGTGCTACACTCCTCGGCAATCGAATATGAGCCTGTGACGGGGAGGAGTACCCTGGGAGCGAAGCGTAGAGAGTCGGCGGGTGGTGCAAGCCGACGTGAGCGACCGGCGGGAATGGACCCTCGAGGCACCGGAGACAAAGGCGTTTGTGCCGAGTAGTCCCGGCGGATCCCCACCGATACAAGGGGCCGGGTATTCGGACCGAAGCAGCGTTTCGGGCATGGTCCACGTACCGTCGGAAGAGTGGCCTTGTGAACTTTGCGGGGCAACAAGGGTGGCACCGCGAGATGACCTCTCGTCCCTTGGGGGATGAGGGGTTTTTGTGTTTCCCGCAAGACTCCGCATCCCGCCGAGAAGAGAGATGCCGCACGCGCAGCGCGTGGGCGGCCGGTGTCGGTGAGGAGTGCAGGACGTGATCGTACCGGGCATTGAAGAGTTCGTGCGGCTGGCAGCCGATCACGACGTCGTTCCCGTCGCCCGTGAGGTCTACGCGGATCTGGCGACGCCGATCTCGGCGTTCATGGCATTGGCCGAAGGCGCCGAGCACGCGTTCCTGCTCGAGAGCGTGGTCGGCGGCGAACGTCTCGGCAGATACAGCTTCCTCGGCGTGGGCGACCGCGAGGTCATCACCGCGCGTGGCGAGCAGGTCGTCATCGAGAACGGCGGCGTGTCCGGCGAACGGGCAGCCGACCCGCTGCGGGTGGTGACCAGGCGGCTGTCGGCGGGGAAAATGGCCCGCGTTCCTGGCCTGCCGTTGTTCGTGGGCGGCGCCGTCGGTTTCGTGGGCTACGAGGCTGCCGCCCGCTTCGAGAAGGTGCCTCGGCACGCCGACGACGAACTCGGTGTGCCGGACATGGCGTTCATGGTCGCCGACGTCGTGGTCGCGTTCGACCACGTTCGGCGGGTGATACAGGTCATCGCCTCCGTGCGTCCGGGCGGTGCGCCCGAGGCCGCCTACGACGCGGCCCTGCGAAGGATCGATCAGCATCTGCGGCGGATCGATGAAGGCCCGCGCGGCGCCGAGCTCGGCGAGGTGGGGGTGCGCAAAGAGGTGCCGCTTGCCGCACACACGACCCGCGAGGAGTTCATCGGAGCCGTCGAGGCCGCCAAGGAGCACATCGCCGCGGGTGACATCTTCCAGGTGGTGCTCTCCCAGCGGTTCAGCGCTCCCTACGATGGGGACGGGCTCGATCTGTACCGGGTGCTGCGCGCCGTCAACCCGAGTCCCTACATGTTCTACCTGCGTACCCGCGATGTGATCCTCGTGGGATCGAGTCCCGAGCCGCTTGTGCGCGTCGAAGGCGACACCGTGCTCACCCGCCCGCTCGCCGGTACGCGGCCGCGCGGTGACGATCCGGTCGAGGACGGCCGTCTGCGCGCCGAGCTGCTCGCTGACGAGAAGGAGCGGGCCGAACATGTCATGCTCGTCGACCTGGGCCGAAACGACCTAGGCCGGGTGTGCGAAGCGGGCAGCGTGAGCGTTGACGAACTCATGGAGGTCGAGTACTACAGCCACGTCATGCACATCGTGAGCAACGTGACCGGGACGCTCGCCGATGGCTGCGATGCGGTCGATGCGCTGCAAGCGACGTTTCCGGCCGGTACCGTGAGCGGCGCGCCGAAGGTCCGGGCGATGGAGATCATCGCCGACCTCGAACCGGCCGCCCGCGGACCGTACGCAGGTACCGTCGGGTACTTCGGACTCGATGGTGCGATGGACATGTGCATCACGATTCGCACCTTCGTGCTTGCGAACGGTCATGCGTACCTGCAATCGGGCGCCGGCATCGTCGCTGACAGCGACCCGGAGCGTGAGTACGAGGAATGCCTCTACAAGGCACGCGCGCTTCACAAGGCGCTTGAGCTGGCCAAAGGGATGCACGGAAGGGCGACGGGCGACGCCTCGTCGCCCGCCCCGCAGAACCGAGGTCGCTCATGATCCTGGTGATCGACAACTACGACTCGTTTACCTACAACCTCGTGCAGTTGCTTGCCGCGTTGGGTGCGGTCGTCCGCGTCGAGCGCAACGATGCGCTGACGGCCGCCGAGGCGCTGGCGCTCGAGCCCGCCGGCATCGTGATCTCGCCGGGGCCGGGGACGCCGGATGACGCTGGCATCTCACGCGACGTGGTCCGTCTGGCGGCCGAGCGCAGCCTGCCGCTTCTCGGCGTGTGCCTCGGCCATCAGTGCATCGCCGAGGTGTTCGGCGGTAGCGTGTGTCGCGCCCCACGTCCCGTGCATGGCAAGACCGACGATATCCACCACGACGGCGCCAGCGTGTTCGCGGGTATCGACAACCCCTTCACCGCCACGCGATACCACTCGCTGTGTGTCGACGCGGACTCCGTCCCTGCCGTGCTCGAGGTCACGGCGCACAGCGCTGACGGCATCGTCATGGGGCTTACACATCGCGACCTGCCGCTGTTCGGCGTGCAGTTCCACCCGGAGAGCGTGTTGACGCCCGAGGGCACGAAGCTGCTCGCCAACTTCCTCGATATCGTCGGCGAGGTGCCGATCACCGGGCGCGGGCGGAGCGGGACTCCGGCGGTCGTTTCGGCGGCTGGCGGGTCGGAGCGCGCGAGTGTGCCCTCGGCCGACGTGCGCAGCGTGCTAGCCGCGATCGCTCGCGTGAGTGCCGGCGACGCGCTTTCTGAGGAAGAGGCGCACCTCGTCATGGGTCTGATCATGGACGGCGAGGCGACGCCTGCTCAGATCAGTGCGCTCGTCGTCGGCATGCGGATGAGAGGCGAGACCGTCGATGAGATCGTGGGATTCGCGCGGGCCATGCGGGAGCGCGCGACTCCTGTCCGTCCTACTGTGGAGCGCTACATCGACACCTGCGGAACCGGAGGCGACGGATTGCACACCTTCAACATCTCGACGACCGCCGCGTTCGTGGTCGCGGGTGCGGGTGTCGCGGTCGCCAAGCACGGCAATAGGGCTGTGAGCAGCGCGGCGGGCAGCGCCGATGTGCTCGAGGCGCTCGGCGTCGACGTGTCCCTCGGCGCCGCCGACATGGCCCGCTGTGTCGACGGGTGCGGTGTCGGCTTCCTGTTCGCACCCTTGCTGCATGCCAGCATGCGCCATGCGGCGGCGCCGCGTCGCGAGATCGGCATCCGAACGGTGTTCAACATCCTCGGACCGCTGACGAACCCCGCCGGTGCGCTCAGGCAACTCCTCGGCGTCTACGATGCCCGGCTCGCGCCTGTGATGGCGGAGGTCGCCGGGAGACTCGGTGCCGAGCGAGTGCTCGTCGTCAACGGGCATCCGGGTATGGACGAGGTCTCGGCGAGCGGACCGACATCGGTCGCGGAGTTCGATGCCTCCGATGGCAAGGTACGCGTATACGACGTCACGCCCGAGTCGGTCGGCATCGCGCGCGGGACGCTCGCGGACATCGTCGGCGGGGACGCGGCCGAGAACGCGGCGATCGTGCGCGCGATCCTGGCGGGCGAGCCGGGACCGAGGCGCGACGTGGTACTCATGAACGCCGCAGCGGCCCTGCTCGTGGCCGGAGCCGTTCCTGACCTGGCGGCCGGTGTCATGGCCGCGCGCGACTCGATCGATTCGGGACGGGCGGCCTCGTCGCTTGAGGCGCTTGTGAAGGTCTCGGTGCGGCTCGCGCACGAGGCGGCCGCCCGAGCGCAGGATGCGCCGGGCGCGGAGGAGAGCGGGGCGTCGTGAGCGATTTCCTGTCCGACATGGTGGCACGCCGGACGCAGCGCATCGCTGCCGAGTACGGTGCGGTCATCCCCGCCGACCGCGAGCGGCTGGCCTGCTGTTCGCGGCCTGTTCGCGACTTCGAGGCGGTCCTGCGCGACCGTGCGGATATCGCTGTCATCGCCGAGGTCAAGAAGGCGTCTCCGAGCGCGGGCGCGATCGCTCCGGAGTGCGAAGCGAGCAAGCAGGCGCTTCACTATCAGGACGGAGGAGCGGCCGCCATCAGCGTCCTGACCGAACCGGAGAGTTTCGGCGGTTCGTTCTCAGACCTCTCGGACGTGGCCGATGCCGTCGATGTACCTGTGCTGTGCAAGGATTTCGTCGTCGACCCGGTGCAGCTGTTCGTCGCCCGCGGGCACGGCGCGGACGCCGTGCTCCTCATGGTCAGCGTGCTCGGCGAGCGGCTTGACGAGTACGTCGACCTTGCGGCGACGCTCGGGATGCTGCCGCTCGTGGAGGTGACCGACGAGTGCGAACTCGGCATCGCCCGGGCGGTAGGCGCGCGGGTCGTGGCGGTCAACAGCCGCGACCTGCGTACGCTTCGAGTCGATGCGTCCCGCGCGCTCGAGGTCGTGCAGCTCGCGTCACGTCACGGGCTGACCGTGGTGGCGGCCAGCGGAATCGAAAGGCGCGATGACGTGCGGCGCGCCGCTTCGGCGGGCGCACATGCTGTCCTCGTGGGAGAGATGCTCATGCGCGCGGCGTTTCCCGAGGATGTGCTCGAGGTGTTGACGGGCGTGCCGTATGCCGGGCCGCCCGAGAAGATGGTGCGATCCGCTAGGAGCGACCGCTTGCAGGGTTCGTAGTGAACGGATGAAGGAGGAGATTGGAATGTCTGACGGGACACGATTCATGCTCGATGAGCGGGAGATGCCGACGGCGTGGTACAACGTGCTGCCGGATCTGCCCAAACCGCTCGACCCGCCGTTGGACCGCGATGGCAACCCGATGGGGCCGGAACAGTTAGCGGTCATCTTCCCGATGGAGTGCATCAAGCAGGAGGTATCGCAAGAGCGCTATATCGACATCCCCGGGGCGGTCCTCGACGTCTACAAGACGTTCAGGCCGTCTCCGTTGCTGCGCGCCAAGCAGCTCGAGCGTGACCTGGGGCTGCCGGAGGGTATCAAGATCTTCTACAAGTACGAGGGCGTCTCGCCGGCAGGGAGCCACAAGCCCAACACCGCCATCGCGCAGGCGTACTACAACAAGCTCGAGGGTATCACCAAGATCGCGACCGAGACCGGCGCCGGCCAATGGGGGAGCGCGCTTTCGATCGCCGGGGCGCTCTTCGGCATCGAGGTCGAGGTCTTCATGGTGAAGGTCTCGTATGACCAGAAGCCCTACCGCCGCATCCTCATGGAGACGTTCGGGGCCAGAGTGCACGCGAGCCCGTCGAACCTCACCGACGCCGGCCGGCACGTGCTCGATATGGATCCGGAGTCGACCGGTTCGCTCGGCATCGCGATTTCCGAGGCCGTCGAGGTCGCTGCGAAGAACGCCGACACGCACTACGCGCTCGGGTCGGTGCTCAACCATGTGTGTCTGCATCAGACGGTCATCGGCCTGGAGGCCATCAAGCAGATGGAGATGGCGCAGGCCGAGCCCGACGTGGTCATCGGCTGCGTCGGCGGAGGCTCGAACTTCGCGGGCATCGCCACGCCGTACTACCAGCGGCGCAAGGAGGGCAAGAGCAACACGCGCCTGGTGGCCGTCGAGCCGAAAGCCTGCCCGACGCTCACCGCCGGCGAGTACCGCTACGATTTCGGAGACGAAGCGAAGATGACGCCGCAGATGGTGATGTACACCCTCGGCCATGACTTCGTCCCTGCGGGCATCCACGCCGGTGGCCTGCGCTACCACGGGGATTCGCCGATCGTCAGCCAGCTCGTGCACGAGGGTGAGGCCGAGGCGGTCGCGGTGCACCAGACCACCTGCTTCGAGGCTGCCGTCCGCTTCGCGCGCGCCGAGGGCATCCTGCCTGCGCCGGAGAGCAGTCATGCGATCCGCGTCGCGATCGACGAGGCGCTGGCGGCCCGGGAGGGCGGCGAGGACAAGACGGTGCTGTTCAACCTCTCTGGTCACGGCAACTTCGACCTGAGCGCCTACGAGGCGCACAACTCCGGGAACCTCATCGATTACGACCACGCCGCCGGCACGACGCTGTGCGACGAGGGTAACGGGTAACACAGAGTTGCACGAGGGCGGAGGCGCACCATGAGCCGCACACGGATCAAGGTCTGCGGGCTGACACATGCCGAGGACGTCGCGTGTGCGGTCGATGCGGGCGCCGACGCCCTCGGCGTCATCTTGTACGCGGATTCGCCGCGGACGATCGGTCTTCACCGTGCCGAGGAGATATTGTCGGCGGCGCCGCCGTTCGTGACGCGCGTGGGGGTGTTCGTCGATGCTCCGGAAGACCTGGTGCATCGGGCCGTCCGCCGGTTGCATCTGAGCTGCCTGCAGTTCCACGGGCAGGAGAGCCCCGCTCGGTGTGCCGCCGCGACCGTGCCGGTGATGAAAGCGGTGCGTGTCGGCTCAAAGTTCGACGAGATGTCGCTAGAGCCCTACCGGGGGCACGTGGCTGCCGTGCTTCTCGACACGTACGACTCGCATAGACACGGCGGTACGGGGACCACGTTCTCGTGGCGATCCGTTCGCGGGTTTTCCGCTCGGACTGTGGTCGTTCTCGCCGGTGGCCTGACCGCGTACAACGTCGCGGACGCTATCGTTGCCGTTCGTCCGTTCGCGGTCGATGTCTCGAGTGGAGTAGAGTCTTCACCGGGAATCAAAGACCATGAAGCGATACACGAGTTCTGCGAAGCGGTACGTACGGCCGATGCGAAGGAGGTACGCCGATGAGCCGATTGTTCCCGGATGCCGGCGAGGCCTACTCCGCTCCCGACGCCCGTGGGTTCTTCGGCGTGTACGGTGGGGCGTACGTACCCGAGACGGTCGTTCCCGCGTTGCACGAGCTTGCAGAGGCCTACGCCGACGCCTGTACTGATCCGGAGTTCGAGGCGCGCCTCGAGGACCTGCGTCACGACTACATCGGCCGCTTCACGCCGCTCTATCCCGCGAAACGCCTCGCCGGGGCCGTCGGGCTCGCCGAGGTCTGGCTCAAACGTGAGGACCTCTGCCATACCGGTGCCCACAAGATCAACAACACGATCGGACAGTGCCTGCTCGCCGAGCGCATGGGCAAGCGGCGCGTGATCGCGGAGACGGGCGCCGGTCAGCACGGAGTGGCGACGGCTACCGCCGCAGCGCTTCTCGGGTTGGAGTGCGCGGTGTTCATGGGCGTCGAGGACATCAGACGCCAGGCGCTCAACGTCTACAAGATGAAGCTGCTCGGCGCTGAGGTCATACCGGTCGACGAGGGTACCGGCACGCTTGCCGATGCGGTGACGGCGGCCATGCGGCACTGGGTAGAGCGGGTCGAGGACACGTTCTACGTGCTCGGCTCGGCGCTCGGGCCGCACCCGTATCCGATGATCGTCCGAGACCTCCAGAGCGTGATCGGGCTCGAGATCATCGACCAGTTGCAGGCGCGTGGCATCGACAGAGTCGACGCGGTCGTGGCCTGCGTCGGAGGAGGAAGCAACGCGATCGGGACGTTCTTCCCGTTCGTGCGGGTCCGCTCGGTGATGGAGACTCCGTTGCTCATCGGCGCGGAGGCGGCCGGCAA
>CAMTXY010000265.1:0-5331 GCA_947085795.1 uncultured Actinomycetes bacterium
CCGAGGAGGCGGGTCGGATCACCAACGAGATGTCTGTCCAGGAGGTTCTCGAAAGAGTGGGAGACATAGACCTCAGGCTGGTATCGGCGCAGTACGATATAGCCGAGATTGCACTCGAGGCGGTGTGCGAGGAGTACGGGGTCGAAGAAGCCGCAGTCTACGGTGGAGGTCTGTACATATGAGGGGCACGTCTTCACGCTTAGCGACCGGTTTCGCCCGTGGGGCTAGCGGACTCGTGGTTCTCGCGATCGTTCTGCTCGTGGTGCTCGGTTGGTGGGGGGATTTCCGGGATGCCACGCGAGGCGACGCCGACGAGGGTTCTCAGGAGAGCGCGGTGAGCGCCGAGCCGACCGTCACCCCCGAGGGCGGGGAGGAGCAGCCTTCACCCGGAACCCCCAAGACCGACGGGACCGAGAAGAAGGTTGTCGTGCTCGTTGAGGGCCTGAACTTCAGAGCCGGACCGTCGCGCGGTTCGGCTCTCATCAGGGGACTCGCCGAGGGTGCGGAGCTCGTTCATCTCGGGACCGAGGGAGGCTGGCACCACGTGCGGGACGCAGACGGTACGGTAGGCTATGTGTCGGCCAGCGAGCAGTATTCGAAAGTGCGGTAGGGGGGTAGGGGGAGTCATGGGAGGCGTCATCGGCCCAGCGGCGGATTTCTTCCGTCTCAGGGTCACGCGTATCGACGATACTGAAGAGCCCGATCTCGAGTGGCGTGACGACATCCTGTACCGCACGCCGCCGCGAGACGATTTCGAGGAGTGCGAGTCGTACGCGCTGGAAGCAGTCGACCTCGCAGACGACGAAGTCGTCTGCGTCATCGCGCACTTCGGGTCGCGTGACGAGGCGTGTGCCGCGCTTGAGAGAATCTCCGAGGACCTCGACGAGATGACCCGGTCTGGCTTCGAGTCGCGATACCTTTCGGGTGACTGACACTGCCCGGGTCCGATGTAGGTCCCTGCCTCTGTTTCACAGGGACGTAGCGGTTTGTTGTAACTGGACATAAGATACATTATCAGCTATATCATGACTCCGGATGAGAGATTGTCGAGGGGGTCTTCGTCTCCACGTGGAATCACAGTGGCTCGGGTGCGAACAGCACACCCGAGTACACCGCTTGGAACCCTTCTGGGTCGTCCAGCGCTTCACGAAGCGATCGGGCGATCGGTGGCCGCAGGTCGAGACCGGGCAAATCGTCCGGTGCGACAAGGTCGACCGCCTCGATTCTGGCATCGGCTGAATCACCAGTGATGTGTCCGCCGACCACATCTGCGGTGAAGGTGATGTTGATGACGTGCCGGGTGCCATCGGGGGCTATCGTGTCGTTGACGAGGAGCGGTCTGCCGACGCGGCAGCGCAGACCGGTCTCCTCGGCGACTTCGCGTACGAGCGCTCGTACGAGCGTTTCGCCCGCATCGACGCCTCCGCCTGGCAGCAGATGGTACGTATGCACGCCGCGGCGGTGCCGGACGAGCACCACCTTGCCGTCGATTGTCATAAGTGCGGCGACCCGAACACGTGGCGCTTCAGAGGCCGGTGCTGCCAAAGCCCCCCTCCCCCCGTGATGTTTCTTGAAGGTCGGTGACCTCGACAGGTTCGATACGTACGACTGGCTGGATGACGAGTTGAGCGATCTTGTCGCCCCGGGAGATGGTGATCGGGATGTCCGGATCGAGGTTGATAGCGATGACCTTGATCTCGCCTCGGTAGTGGGCGTCTATGAGTCCCGGTGTGTTGACGAGGCTCAAGCCCTGCTTGATCGCCAGACCACTGCGGGGCTGCACGAATCCCGCAAAACCATCGGGGATGGCCATAGCGATGCCGGTCGGCACCAACCCACGCTTGCCGGGAGCCAGCGTGACGTCCTCGGCAGCGTACAGATCGAGCCCCGCGTCACCGGGATGCGCGTATTGCGGGAGCGGCAAGCCGGTGTCGATGCGCTTGATGGCGACGCGCACGGTCCGGGTCACACCCCTCTCGTGATGGTCGGCAGGTGGGTCGAGCACTCCTCGGCGTATGCACGCAGGACGTCTGCTGCTACGGGTTCCACGAGTGCAGCGTGCGCGTCGAGGGTGCGCTGCGGACGGAACTGCTGAAGCGCGTAGAGGTCTCCGCCTGCCAGTGAATGAGCGATGACGGGCAGGTCGGACGGCGGGATGACGTCGGGATAGACGGTCGTGCGGAACTCATGGGGGATTCCGCTGTCGCGGACGAGATCGATGGTCTCTGCGACTCGGGCCGCGGCATCGGCTCTCCGGGTGACGCGGGCGTACCGGTTGAAGGTGGTCTTGACGTCGACCGCAACAGCCGCGACGAGGCTGTCGGTGATGAGCCTGCCCAAGAGCGCCGGGTCGGTGCCGTTCGTGTCGAGTTTGACGGAGACTCCTTCGGCGGCCAGCGCTTCGAGGAGGCTCAGGATGTCTGGGTCGAGCGTCGGCTCTCCGCCGCTGATAACGACCCCGTCTATCCATGCCCGTCGGCGGCGGAGGTACTGCCTGAGGCCGGTCCAGTCCGAGGACAACAGGTCGCCGGTCTCGACGAGCTGCGGGTTGTGGCAGAAAGGGCAGGAGAAGTCGCATCCCGATAGGAACACGGTCGCGGCCACGCGCCCCGGCCAGTCGAGCATGCCGGCCGGAAGCCAGCCGGAGATACGCCGTGTCGGCGCTTCCGCCGGGAAGCATGTTATGAGGTCGGAGGACATATGGCTACTGCGCCAGAAGTGCTCTGAGGCGAACCGGGTCGGGGGTCTCCCCGCGCCAGCTCTCCACCTCGGTGCCTGCGGAATCGAGCAGAAGCACCGAAGGGGTCGCAAGAACGCTGTGAAAAGACGCCTCGGCCAATCCGTCGATGTCCTCGACGTCGAAGATCTGTACCGCGTCGATACCCTCGAGGGCGCGTCGAGCCGCAGGACACCGCGGACAATCGTTCTTTACGAACAGTTTGACGTGCACATGCCCCTCCTGTCTTCGTGTTCCGGTCACTGAGCGCGACGCGATGAGTGACACTTTTGTCAGGCGTGCATGTCCTGCAGTCCGGTGCGAACACGCTCGTACAACTCTCCGATCTTGGACTTGTTCCAGGTCTGGATCTTGGAGAAGTAGCCGACGATGCGGGTCACCCCGTACACCTCCATCGAGCCGCACAGCGGGCATTGGGTCTTGAGGCCGCGGCTCGTGCGTCGGCAGTGCTCGCAGATCGTGAACTCCGGGCTAAAGGCGATCTGGGAGCACTGGGTGTTACGGAACGTCTTTTCGACGAACGACCTGATCGAGGCAGGCTCCGGCTCGTGTTCGCCGAGCCAGATGTGGACGATCGCACCCGCCTCGATGAGCGGGTGGAAGCGTGACTGCTTCTCGACACGCTCGATGTAATCGACATCGGCATCGACGGCGATGTGAACCGAGTTGGTGTAGTAGTAGTTGCCCGAAGAAAGCTCCCCTTTGACCACGGCGGCCGTCTGCGCGGGCCAGTACTTCAGGTCGAGTTTGGCCAGACGGTAGCCGGCCGACTCGGCGGGGCTCTCCTCGAGAACCATGTTGATGCCATAGCGTCCGGAGAGTTCCTTGCACTTGAGGTTCATGGCGGATACGACCTTCAATCCGAACCTGAGGGCCTCGTCGGACTCATGCAGCTGCTGGCCGGTATGGACCTGGACGAGTTCGTTGAGGCCGATGAGGCCTGTCAGGTAGGTCAGCCGATCCATCTTGAGGTATGGGGATCCGTCGATACACTGGGTGAGCAGGCTGAGCGGACCCTCGTCACCGAGTTCGAAGAGTTCCTGGATGAACTCGCGTTTTTGAACGTGGGCCTTCGCCACGAGTTCGAGAGTCCGATTGAGCTCCATGAGTAACGCCTGGTCGTTGCCTTGCGCCTTGTAAGCGATGCGAGGGAGGTTGATCGTGACGTTTTGGAGGGCTGAGAACCGCATGCGCTCAGGGGTCGAGGTCTCACCGAGCTGCTCCTGGTTCAGCTTGAGCTTGAGTCTGCAGCATTGAGACACGGTGACCTCGTCGCCGCGGTCGAACACGAAGTACGTGATCCCCTGCTTGCTTGCGACCCTGCATGCGATATCAAGGAACTCCTCGTGTCCGGGGGTCCGGAAAAAATCGTCGGAGATGTGCAGGAGCGGTTTGGGGAACACGAACGTCTTGCCGTGAGCGTCACCCTTGAGGTAGACGTTGAACATCGCCCTGATGAATGCCTGTGCCTCAGGTTCATAGTCACGGTAGGTCTTGCCGGTGTACTCTCCGCCTGGACCGATGGCGGGCGTGGCTGCGAAGTGACGGGGCACGTTGGAATACAGGTTGAAGTCCGTGAAGACGACCTGGCTACCGCGTGCACCAGCCAACTGGTTGAACTCGAATATGAGCATCTGCGCGAGTTGGTCGAGCTCCTCGGCGGACTTGCCGACGAGATACGGTGCAAAGAAGACGTTGACCGCCTCCCAGCCCACGGCGCCGGCATAGTGGGCCTGCAGAGCGCTCGCCATCTTGACCATGTGCCCGATGAGCACTTCAGCATGTTTCGCGGGCTTCGAGACGCTCGTGATGTTCGGGAGGTTGAGGCCGTACTTCTTGACGTACTCGAGTGAGTGCCCACCACAGTATGGGCGGATGATGAAACCGAGGTCATGGAGGTGTATGTCGCCGACGTAGTGCGCCTCGGCCACGTCCTCGGTGAAGACGCGCCGCAGGGCGAACTCCTTGAGAATCGTCTCGGCGATCGTGAGGTTGATGCTCTCGGGGTTGTGCGTGGTGTTGGAGTTCTCCTTGTTGGCGTTGGTGATGATCTGCTCGACGTCCCACATCGGTAGACCGAGGTGGCTGTGACGCTTGTGGGCGAGCGTCATCCCACGCTCGAGGAGTTCGAGATCGACCATCTCGCGGATGATGGCGGTCGTCACGGTCACGAGGTGGGTGCGGTCGATCCGGCCTTCGACGTCTTCGGCTATCTCATCGGCGAGGTCGGACGTGATGCCGGCCTCCTTGACCAGGGATTCGCTGATCTTGGAGCGGTTCCACGTGTCGATCTCCTGTTTCGAGACGGTCGACACGAGCAGGGCGATGTCGGTCGCATCCGCGCCCTGGGCTCCACCGGAAGGCTTGATGACGGTGACGGTGCGTTCCATGACCATGGCGGGCCCTTTCGCGGTATCCGTGGCAACGGGTGTGCGTGAGCTACTCGGAGGCGTGCTGTCGGACTCTGCGGCTACTCGATATCTCTGAGCTCCCGGTAGAACTCGTCAAGATCCTGGAAGGACTTGTAGACCGAAGCGAACCTGATGTACGCGACACGGTCGAGAGTCTTGAGAAACTTCAGAACCATGTCGCCG
>CAMTXY010000266.1:0-3745 GCA_947085795.1 uncultured Actinomycetes bacterium
GCCGAACGAAACCCGGATCGCCTCGTGGTGTTCATCGGTGTGGGTTTCGAGACGACCGTGCCGATCATTGCGGCGGCCATCGAGCAGGCCGCACAGCGCGGCATCGAGAACTTCACCGTTTTCTCGGCGCACAAGACCGTGCCTGAAGCCCTTCGGGCGCTCGTCAACGACCCGGACGTCGCCGTGGGCGGCTTCATCCTGCCTGGTCACGTGTCCACGATCATCGGCATGGAGCCGTACCGCTTCTTAGCCGAGGAGTTCGGGGTTCCGAGCGTGATCACCGGGTTCGAGCCGGTCGACGTGCTCCAGGGCATCCTCATGCTCTCGAAACAGGCCGCCGAGGGCCGGGCCGACATCGAGGTCGCCTACACGCGGGCTGTACCGCCCGACGGCAACCCAGCCGCCGTCGCCACGATGGAGCGGGTGTTCGAGCCGGTCGACGCGGAGTGGCGCGGCATCGGCGTGATCCCAGGCACCGGCCTGGCGATCCGCGAGTCGTATGCGGCTTTTGACGCTATGGTCCGCATGCCGGTCGAACCGCCGAAGGTGCGCGAGATCAAGGGGTGCCAATGCGGCGAGGTGCTGCGCGGTGTGACGCTTCCCTTCGAGTGCAGACTCTTCGCGCGTGGCTGTACGCCCGAGCATCCCGTGGGGCCGTGCATGGTCTCCTCGGAAGGTTCGTGCGCGGCGTACTACCGCTACACCGACTACGGTAAGAATACCGCCTCGGACAGCTGAGGGCAGGCCAGGAGACCGGAACGTCCCGGTCGCGCTATCGACACGGAGGACAGCCATGCACGCCGATCGTATCCTGCTCGCCCACGGCAGTGGCGGCACTTTGATGCGGGAGCTCATCGAGGACGTGTTCCTCCGGGACTTCGGCGACGAGACGCTCGCGCGCTTGGACGATGCCGCGACACTGGCTGTCCCCGGCGACCGGATCGCGATATCGACCGACACCTACGTGGTCAGCCCGCTGTTCTTCCCCGGCGGCGACATCGGCAGGCTCGCCGTGTGCGGCACCGTCAACGACGTGGCGACCTCCGGTGCGGTCCCGCTCTACCTGTCGGTCGGGTTCGTCCTCGAAGAAGGCTTCGAGATCTCGGAGCTGCGCCGCATCCTCGTCTCGATGCGCGATGCGGCCGCCGAGGCCGGGGTACGGGTCGTCACGGGTGACACCAAGGTCGTCGAGAAGGGCCACGGCGACGGTGTCTACATCAACACCACCGGCGTCGGGGTGCTGGACAGCGCGCTCGACCTGTCCGGGTCACACTGCCGGCCCGGCGATCGGGTGCTGCTCTCCGGCACGCTCGGCGACCACGGCATCGCGGTGGTCTCGCAGCGCGAGGGACTCGCGTTTTCAACGGACATCCGCAGCGATGCGGCCCCTCTCAACCATCTTGTAGCTGCAGTGACGGCCGCCTCACCCGATGTGCGCTGCTTCCGCGATCCAACCCGAGGGGGGCTGGCGAGCACCCTCAATGAGCTCGCGGGAGCCTCGGGCGTGTCCATCGTCGTCGAGGAGACCGCCGTGCCTGTGAACACCCAGGTGCAAGGGGCCTGCGAGATGTTAGGCTACGACGTGTTCCAGGTCGCCAACGAGGGCAAGATGGTCGCGGTCGTCCCAGCTGACCAGGCCGACGCTGCGCTCGAGGCGATGCGCCACGCACCTTACGGTGAGGACGCCGCGGTCATCGGTACCGTCGAGGAGTCCTCTCCGGGCAAGGCCTACGTCCACACGGCGTTCGGGTCGACCCGCATCATGGACATGCTCGTCGGCGAGCAGCTCCCCCGGATCTGCTAACGACGCGCCTCCGCTACACTGCCGGACATGGCCATCTCGACACCCCGGCGCCTCTCCGGTTTCGCCCGCATCGCGCTCGCCGCCACGATCTGGGGCTCGATCGGCGTGTTCGTGCGGATGGTCGACGCCCATCCCGCCGTCATCGTGTTCTGGCGTGTCGCGTTCGCGAGCATCACGATCGCCGTGATCGCTGTATGGCACAAACGGTTGCGCGCACTCGTCGATCTGCCGTTGCGCCTGCGTGTGGCGCTCGCTCTCATGGGGGCCTTACTCGCGCTCAACTGGGTGTTGTTCATGGGGGCGATCCAGCTCGTCGACGTGGCTGTCGCGGTGCTCCTCGCCTACTGCGGCCCCGTGTTCGTGGCCGCCCTGACCCCGTTCGTGATGCGTGAACCGTTCGACCGGCGCGTCCTCGTGCCGCTCGCGCTCGCGCTCGGCGGCACGGCGGTCATCGTGAGCCCTGCCGAGATCAGCTTCTCCACCGGCACCGCGGCCTTAGGCGCAACGATGGCGTTCGCCTCGGCCATCACGTACGCGCTCTTGATTCTCAACGCCAAGCGTCTGCTCAAGGGCATCCCCGCCACGGTGTACATGCTCGGCGAGTACACCGCCGCCGGCATCCTCTTGCTACCTGCGGTGTTCTTGCTCGACGGACCGAGTGCCCCGGTCGAGTGGGGCGCCCTGCTCGCACTCGGCGTGCTGAACACGGCGTTGACGGGGCTGTTGTTCCTCTCGGGGCTTCGTATGGTCCGGGCCGACCACGCCGCCATCCTCACGTACGCCGAGCCGGTGAGCGCACTCGCGTTCGCTGCGGCGCTCCTCGGCGAATCGCTCACAGTGGCGACCATCGTCGGCGGTACCGCGGTTCTTGTCGGCGGGCTCATGGTCACGCGGCTCAGGACAGACGCGACCGTGGAAGGGCCGCCGATGCTCATGGATACCGATGCGGATGCCGATGCGGATACCGAGAAACGGGAACACATCTAGAGGCAAAAGTCGCAGTATCACATCCGGGGAGGCCGCAATGGATTCACTGCAACGTCTCATCTCCGCAGACGCCGTCAATCGACTCGTACGCCACGACCCCTCGCTGTTCTCAGGCGAGATCCAGATGAGACAGCCCATCACAAACCGTCTCGGGTGGACCGATCTGGCAGAGCGGGCGGATGCGCGCATCCCACTCGTCGAAAACCTCGCCCGCGCCATCGCCGAAGAAGGCGCGACCGACGTGGTGCTGCTGGGCATGGGGGGCTCCTCGCTGGCGGCGCTCGTGCTCGAACGCGTCATCGGCGGGCGGGCGGACATGCCTCGTCTCCACGTTCTCGACACGACCGCGCCCTCTGCGGTCATGCCGTTGTTGGAAAGCCTCGACCGCACCACGACTTACTTCTTGGTATCGAGTAAGTCCGGATCTACCATCGAACCCCTGTCCCTGTACGCGATATTCCGTTCGTGGATGGACGAGGAGCTCGAGTACCCTGAGACAGGAAGGCACTTCGTCGCTATCACCGACCCTGGCAGTCCACTTGAGGCACTGCGCAAGAAAGGGGTCATGCGGGTGACTGTCACCGCTCCGTCCAACGTCGGCGGCCGCTTCTCCGCCTTGAGCGTTTTCGGCCTTGCTCCGGCGGCGATGATCGGTATCGACCTTTGGGAACTAGTGCGCCGCGCTCGCGCAATGGAGATCGCGTGCGCCGCGCCCGCCGAGGAAAACCCCGGCGCGCAACTCGCCGCCTGGATCGCGGACGCGTATGTCGCCGGACGCGACAAACTCACGTTCGTATCCACGCCGCAGTACGCCCCGTTCGGGCTATGGGTAGAACAGCTGATCGCCGAATCGACCGGAAAGAACGGGGTCGGCGTGATACCGGTCATCGAATCGGCTCCCGGCAGCCCGGCAGGCTACGGCGACGACCGCGCCGTCGTCGTCCTGCACACACA
>CAMTXY010000267.1:0-6025 GCA_947085795.1 uncultured Actinomycetes bacterium
ACGCCGCTTCAAGGAGGACGTGAAGTCGGTACGTTCCGGCTACGAGTGCGGTGTCGGTGTCGAAGGGTTCCAGGACCTCAAGGAAGGCGACTATATCGAAGCCTTCAAGACCATCGAAGTCGCCCGCGAGGCGTAGAGAAGCGAGTCGGCCATGAAGCAGACCCCCCGCACCCGCAAGATCAACGAGACGGTGAGGGAGGCGATCGCGTCGATACTCCTCGATGAGATCGCCGATCCGCGCCTCGATTTCGTCACCGTCACGGGCGTCAACGTAGCACCAGACCTCACGACCGCCAACGTTTACGTGACCGCTCACGGAGACGAGGAACGCTACCGCGAAGTGCTCGCGGGGCTCGACTCGGCCAAGGGGCGCATCCGCTCGCTCGTTGGCACAGCCGTCAAGATGCGATTCACACCTGAGCTGCGTTTCTTCATCGACGAGAGCGTCGATGCCGGCATGCGCATGGCCGAGGCACTCAAGGACATCCCGCCGACGCTCGTCGCCGTTGACGCTGGCTTCCCACCGGCCGCCGACGCCGACGACGCGCAGGACGCGTAAGGGGCCTCTCGGTGAGCACACCCTTTCACCGGGCAGCGGTGCACCTGCGCCACGCCGCCTCGGTCGCGGTGGGCGCCCACGTGCGCCCTGACGGCGACGCGATCGCCTCCGCCCTCGGCCTGACGCTGGCTTTGCGCGCAGCAGGTATCGCGGCGGCGCCGACGCTCGCCGACGACACTCCGCCTCCTCTGACGTACGCCTTTCTACCCGGATTCGCACTGTTCGTCCCGTGTACCGAAATCGAGCAGCCCGATATCTTCGTCGCACTCGACACGACCAGCCTCTCACGTCTCGGCGACGCCGAACCCCTGGCCCGCGCCGCGCGCGAACTGATCGTCATCGACCACCATCCCGACAACGAGTTCTTCGGCACCGTCGATATCGTGGATCCGACGGCATCGGCGACCGCACAGCTCGTATGGAGGCTCGTCGAGCGCCTCGAAGTGCCGCGCACCTCCGACATCGCCTTGTGCTGTTACACCGGGATCATGACCGACACGGGCCGCTTCGCCTACGACAACACCACCCCGCGCGCGCTTCGCGACGCCGCGGACATGATCGAGGCCGGCGTCGAACCCAGCGAGGTCGCACGTCTCGTCTACCAGGAACGCACGCCAGCCGCACTTAAGCTCGAGGCCCGCGTTCTTGCGCGGCTCACCGTCGTCAACGGTGGTCGCGTGGTCTACTCGTGGTGCAGCGACGAGGATTTCATCGATACGGGTGCTTCTCCGGCTGATACCGAGGAACTGCCTGACGCGGTCCGCCGCATCGGCAGGGTGGACGTCGCCGTGCTCCTGCACGTGGCAAGCGGTGAGGTCCGCGCGAACCTTCGCGCCAAGACCGGCTTCGACGTCGCTACCGTGGCCCGCGTCTTCGGTGGGGGCGGGCATGCGCCAGCGGCCGGATTCACCTTCGAGGGTACCGTCGAAGACCTCCTGCCCCGCCTGCTCGCACTGCTGCCTGGCGCTGGAGCGGATAGCGCATGAGCCGTCGCAACATCACCGATCTGTGCGGTGTGCTCCTCATCGACAAACCGGCGGAGCTCACGAGCCACGATGTCGTCACGACGGTCAGGCGCGCGAGCGGGGAGGGACGTGTAGGTCACGCAGGGACGCTCGATCCGATGGCCACGGGTCTGCTCGTAGTTCTCATCGGTCCAGCTACCCGCTTGGCGCCGTATCTGACCTCGGCCGCGAAGTCATACGACGCCCGAATCGTCTTCGGGACCGCGACCGACACCGACGATTCCGACGGACACCCTTCTGCGACGTGTCCGGTTCCCGCCTCGTTGACCGACCCCCGCATCGCCGAGGAGCATCTGTGCGCCCTGCGTGGCGAGCACGAGCAGCTCCCGCCGGCATACTCCGCGGTCAAGAAGGATGGTGTCGCCGCCTACTCCGTCGCGCGCCGTGGCGGCATCCCGGATCTCTGTCCACGCACGGTCACCGTGTTCGATGCCCGACTGCTCGCCGTCGACGCCGGTCCACCTGTGTGCTGGGACGTCGCGTTCTCGGTCTCGAAGGGCACGTACGTCCGTGCCCTCGCCCGCGACATCGGACGGGCGCTCGGGACGTGTGCGCACCTCGGCGCGTTGCGACGCACCGCGTCCGGGACGCTGTCGCTCGTCGACGCGATCACCCTCGATGCGCTACCGACCGGCCCCGGCGCCATCAGCAAGCTGTTCGTCGATCCCGTCGACGCTCTCGCTCTGCCCGTGCTCGAAGCCGACGCAGTGACCGCAACACACGTCGCGGTCGGCCGCACGCTTGCGACCCACGCCGTCGGCGCCGTTACATCGCCCGACGGGCCATGTGTGGTCGTACACGAAGGGCGGGTACTGGGCATCTACGAGAAGGCGGGGGAGCACATGCGCCCCTCGGCGGTCATGCCGCCTGGCGCCGTTCTGGAGACCGAGAGATGACGCGCATCGTCACCTGGGAGACCGACACACCACCCATCGGTCGCGCTATCGTCGCGCTAGGGGTGTTCGACGGCGTCCACATCGGACACCGCGCGCTTATCGCCGACACGGTCGAGCACGCGCGGCGGACGGGTGTCTCTTCTGCCGTGCTCACGTTCGACCGGGACCCGGATCAGGTGGTCACGCCCGAACGTGCCGCTCCACAGTTGCTGTCGCTGGAGGACAAGGTCGATCTCATCGCTGCGACCGGGGTCGACATCGTGCTGGTCGTACCGTTCTGCGTGCGGCTTGCGGCCACCACGCCCGAGCGATTCCTCGACCTCGTCGTGATGCAGGCGTTCGCGCCCGAGGCGATCGTCGTCGGCCGGGACTTCCGCTTCGGGCGGCACGCAAGCGGAACCGTCGAGACGCTGCGTACCTACGGATATGAACACGGCTTTCGCACCATCGCGCACGACCTCGTGACGGTCGACGGCGAACCGGTCACCTCGACGCGCATCCGTGCGCTCATCACCGAAGGCGACGTCGCAACGGCCGCACGCCTCCTCGGAAGGCTCCACCGTGTCGGTGGCCGAGTCGTCCACGGCAGGGGGCAGGGCGAGAGAGTGTTGGGTATCCCGACAGCCAACATCATCCCCCGTGCGCACAGCGCCCTACCCGCTGACGGCGTGTACGCCGGTCGCGCGCGCATCGGCGACGAGTCGTATCACGCAGGCATATCCGTCGGCGACCCGCCGACGTTCCCGGAGGCCCACCACGCGCTTGAGGCACACCTACTCGGATTCGCCGGCGACCTCTACGCCACCGGCATCACGCTCGAGTTCATCGCAAGACTTCGCGCGCACGAGCGATTCGACACGCCCGAAGCGCTCGCCGCCGTCATCCGCGCCGACCTGCGAAGCGTACGACAGTCGGCGGGAGGTGACCGGTGAGACCCGGCGACATGCCTCCCGACCCGTGGGCCGAAGAAGGTATCGACCCCTGGTCGCTCGAGCAGGCCGAGGATCTGACCCGCCAGGGGGCGTGCCCCGACGACCCGCGCTGGGAGCGCGTCGACGGCCCGACGACCGACGAGTTCGACGATGCCGAGCACGAGGAACAGGGCCCCGGATCGCTCCCGGCGCCCGCGATCGTCGTGGGATTGGCGACAGTCGCCATCGCCGCCTACGTGATCTACGTGGCGCTGCGGTGAGCGCGACGGTGAGCGCGGTGAGCGCGACGCCGGTCCAATCGCCGGGCGTTCCTCGGCAGGTGTGCTATGCTTCGTGAGTTGTCTAACTTCTACCCCGGTCTGAGACCATCGAGTCACCGACGTCGGCCACGGACCGGGGCGGACCTGAACAGGAAAGGTGATACCACACATGCCACTGGAGAAGGACGTCAAGTCCTCGATCGTCGCCGAGCACGCCCGCTCCGAGGGCGACACCGGCTCGCCTGAGGTGCAGATCGCGCTGCTCACCAAGCGCATCAAGGATCTGACCGAGCACCTCAAGATCCACAAGAAGGACCACCACACCCGCCGTGGCCTTCTCAAGCTCGTCGGTCAGCGCCGCAGGCTGCTCGCCTACGTCAAGAAGACCGACATCGAGCGGTACCGTGAGCTCATCGCGAAGCTCGGAATCCGGGGGTAAGCACCCATACGGGACATTCGAAGGCGGGGAGTGCCCCCGTCTTCGTGGTACGACCCGTCCGATACGGGTCGGAGTCGAGAACCGCACGCGCACGGGGCGCGCGCGGTGTGGAAGAGGAAGAAGAGAGACATGAGCAAGATAGTCGAGACATTCGAACTGTTCGGCAAGGAGTATACGTTCGAGACCGGTGAACTGGCCAAGCAGGCCGGTGGCGCCGTCATCATCCGCCAGGGCGACACCATGGTGCTCGTTACCGCTACAGCGTCGTCTCACCCCAAGGACCTGGACTTCTTCCCGCTCACCGTGGATTTCGAGGAGCGGATGTATGCGGCCGGAAAACTGCCGGGCGGCTTCATCAAACGTGAGTCCCGCCCGAGCGAGAAAGCCATCCTCACCGCCCGCATGATCGACCGTCCGCTGCGCTCGGCGTTCGCCGAGGGCTTTCGCAACGAGGTCCAGGTCATCGCCACGGTGCTCTCGGCCGACCAGATCAACCAACCCGACATCATCAGCATGATGGGCGCCTCGGCGGCCCTGCTCGTGGCGGGTATCCCGTTCGAAGGCCCGCTCGCCGGTGTCCGCATCGCGCGCATCGACGGCGAGTTCATCGTCAACCCGACCTTTGACGAGCTCGAGGAGTCCGACCTCGATCTCGTGGTGGGCGGTTCGCCCGACGCGGTCTACATGATCGAGGCCGGCGCGTACGAGGTCTCCGAGGACGACATGCTCGCGGCTCTCACCTTCGCTCAGGTGGCGATCGCCGAGTTCTGTGCCGTCCAGGAGCAGTTCGTCGCCCGTTGTGACGTCACGGCGATGGACGTGCCGCTGTACGCCATCGACGAGTCGCTGCGCGAGCGTGTCTTCGCCGCTGGCAGCGAGAAGATGCGCGCCGCCCTTCGGAACCCGGACAAGCACTCCCGGATGAGCGATGTGGTCGCCGTCAAGGACGAGGTTCTCGCGACGTTTTCGGAAGTGGAACTAGCGGCCGACGGCAAGGACATCAAGGCTCTCCTCAAGGAGCTCGAGAAGAAGACCATGCGCCGCATGGTGCTCGACGAGGGAGAACGTGCCGATGGTCGCAGGACCGACGAGATCCGTCAGGTCACCAGCGTCGCCGACTACCTGCCGCGCGCCCACGGTTCGGGTCTGTTCACCCGCGGCCAGACCCAGGTCCTTTCCGTACTGACCCTGGGTATGCTCTCCGAGTGGCAGCGCATCGACACCATCGATGTGAGCGAGGGCAAGCGCTACATGCACCACTACAACTTCCCGCCGTTCTGTACCGGCGAGACCGGCTTCATGCGCGGTCCGAAGCGGCGCGAGATCGGCCACGGTGCGCTTGCCGAGCGCGCCCTCGTGCCGGTGTTGCCGGCCGAAGACGTGTTCCCGTACACGATCCGTATCGTCTCCGAGGTCCTCGAGTCCAACGGCTCGAGTTCGATGGGGTCGGTCTGCGGTTCGACGCTCGCGCTCATGGACGCCGGCGTGCCGATCACAGGCCCGGTCTCCGGTATCGCGATGGGCCTCATCAAGGAAGGCGACGACGTCGCCGTACTCTCCGACATCCAGGGTCTCGAGGACTTCCTCGGCGACATGGACTTCAAGGTCGCGGGAACGGCTAACGGCATCACGGCGTTGCAGATGGACAACAAGGCGAAGGGGCTGTCCTACGGGATCCTCGAGACCGCGCTGCGTCAGGCCAATGCCGGCCGCGCGCACATCCTCGACAAGATGCTCGAAGCCATCGACGTGCCGCGCGCCCAGCTCAAGGAATACGCGCCTCGCATCCTGACCATCAAGATCCCGACCGACAAGATCCGCGACGTGATCGGCTCCGGCGGTAAGGTCGTCCGCGGCATCCAGGAGGAGACCGGCGCGCACATAGACATCCAGGAAGACGGCACGATCTTCATC
>CAMTXY010000268.1:0-1867 GCA_947085795.1 uncultured Actinomycetes bacterium
ACCCGCTCGATCTCGGCGCGCGTCTCCCATGGCAGGTGATCCCGATGGGTGAGCAGCAGCACCCCATCGAGCTGCGCGGCCAACGAACCACCGGCGAGCGCGTCAGCGGGGTTGTGCCCGTTCGCGATGACGATGTGCTCGGGGCCGTGACCGGTGCCGTAGTACGGGTTGCCGGTCATATCCCACTGGAGCCTTGAGACCTCGGCTGCTGTCGCAAACCGGTTCATGCCCCAGATCCGCCGGGCGTCACCGATAGTGACGTGGAGCTCGTAGGCGAACGGGTAATCCGAGATGTTCTCGATCTGCACAAAATACGTGCCCGCAGCCGGAGTCACAGAAGTAGGTGTACCCATGATGCCTCGAACAACAACAGTTCGTGAGAAACCTGAGAACAACGCGTAGGATTCTGCGCTTCTCGAGTCCGCCGTCTCATGGTGACGCGATGCTGTCCAGCCGCAGATCGGGCACCGCGTCGGCGTCGATGGACAGACACTCTCCGCGTAGGTAGCGAAACGTGCCCGCTGCCGCGATCATGGCCGCGTTGTCGGTGCACAGCGCGAATCCGGGGACCGAGACCCGCACCCCGACCGTCTTGAGAGCCCCCTTGATCGCGTCGCGCAGCACCCGGTTGGCGGCGACACCGCCAGCGAGCACGAACGTCTTCACACCACACTCCGTTGCTGCTCGCACGGCCTTGGCGACCTGCACGTCGATCACTGCGGCCTGGAACGATGCGGCCAGGTCGGGAGGATCGATCCTTCGACCGGCCTCGCGTTCGCGCCTGATATGATTGATGACGGCGGTCTTCAGACCAGAGAGCGAGAAGTGGTAGTCGCCGGAGTGCAACATCGCTCGGGGGAAGTCGATCGCAGCCGGGTTCCCGTCCTGTGCAAGCCGCGAGATCGCCGGACCGCCGGGATACCCGAGTCCGAGGACCTTCGCGACCTTGTCGAAGGCCTCGCCCGCAGCGTCGTCGAGTGTCGCCCCGAGGGTGCGGTAGGCACCCCACTCCGGCACGTGGACGAGTGATGTATGTCCCCCGCTGACCACGAGCGCCACAAGCGGCGGTTCGACTGCGGGATCGTCGAGTTTCGCCGCGAAGATGTGCCCTTCGAGGTGATTGACGCCCACGAGCGGCACGCCGCTGGCCAAGGAGAGCCCCTTCGCATACGCGAGGCCCACGACCAGAGCCCCCACGAGCCCCGGACCGCAGGTGACTGCGATCGCGTCGAGGTCCGAAAAGCCCACCGTTCGACCGAGGGCCTCGCCTGCCTGCCGCATCGCTTCATCCACCACGGGAACGATCGCCTCGGTGTGCTTGCGACTGGCGATCTCGGGCACGACGCCACCGAACCGGGCGTGGAAATCCACCTGGCTGGCGATCACGCTCGACAGAAGCGTGCGACCGCCCTCCATCACTGCGGCGGCGGTCTCGTCGCACGAGGTCTCGATGCCGAGGACGAGCGGCCCGCCGGTGCCGGTGGGCCGGTCGGGGCCGTACTCCGCGAGCGCTCCGGCGGCCTTGGCCGATAGGACCTGAAGCCGCGCCGCCGTGCCCGGATCCTCGAAATCGCCGCTCCACATCACCAGTGCGTCTTCGCCGGTCTCAGCGTAGTAACCTGGTCTGTGGCCCACGCCGTGCAACCCGGCGGATTCGTAGAGCTCGATCGCTCCGGCGTTGCGCTCGCGAACCTCAAGGGTCACGGCGTGTACCCCGAGAGCCTGCAGCCCGACAATGAGGGCGTAAAGCAGCGCCGTGCCGATGCCGCGTCTGCGCGCGTCGGCCCGCACGGCGAGATTGAGGATGTGGGCCTCCCGGTCGTGATGGAGCGCCCCCGCATAACCGATGATGCTCCCGGCATGTTCC
>CAMTXY010000269.1:0-5350 GCA_947085795.1 uncultured Actinomycetes bacterium
CCCGCGCCTGCGCCCGCCGCCCCACCACCACGAGCGGATCATCCAGTCCGAGAGCAGCACGATCGTGCCGGCCATCACCGCCGCAAGTGTCTGGACGAGCGTGTCGTAGTTCTTGATGTGCGCCAACTCGTGGGCGATCACCCCCTCGAGCTCGAGGCGGTCGAGTTTCTCCACGAGCCCGGTCGTCACCGCGATCGCCGCGTTGGCCGGGTTGCGCCCGGTCGCGAACGCATTGGGGGCGGGATCGTCGATGACGTACGCACGCGGCTGCGGTATGCCGGCGGCGATCGAGAGACCCTCAACCACGTTGACGAGATACGGCTCCTTGTCTCGATCCACCGGACGCGCACGGCTCATCGACAGGACGATGCGGTCGGAATACCAGTACGAACCCCAGGTCATGGCGAACGCCACACCGAGTGCGACCACGAGCCCGCCCGGCCCGAAGTCCAACGCATGACCGAACGCCCACCCTACGCCGAAAACAAGCGCGATGAACACCATGATCAGCGCAACGCTCTTGAGTTTGTTCGCGGCTATCTGGTCGTACACGTCATCTCCCGGTACGCCAGGACGCCGCAGACGCCGGGAAGCGAGCCGCGACGTCCTGATGCGTCACATCACCGATCTAGAACTGGACCGTCGGCACGTCCTTGGCGACCTCTTCGATCTGGAACGAATCGCGCGCGACAAAGCCGAGCATACCGGCGAGGATGTTGGCCGGGAACACCTGGATGCCGATGTTGTAGCTCATGACCGAGTCGTTGTAGAACTGGCGGGCGTACGCGATCTTGGACTCGGTGCCGGCCAGCTCCTCCTGCAGCATGAGGAAGTTCTGATTCGCCTTGAGGTCAGGGTAGGCCTCGGCGACGGCGAACAGGGACCGAAGAGTGCTCGTGAGCATGTTCTCGGCCTGGCCCTGCTCGGTCACGCTCGATGCGTCGATAGCTAGCTGACGGGCCTTGATGACCTGCTCAAGCGTCTCCTTCTCGTGGGTCGCATAGCCTTTGACCGTCTCGACGAGGTTCGGGATCAGGTCGTAGCGGCGCTTGAGTTGGACGTCGATCTGGGCCCATGCGTTGTCGACACGGTTGCGCAACACGATGAGCCGGTTGTACAGGAGGATGACCGCCACTGCGATCACCCCGAGCAGCACGAAACCGCCCCCGAGACAGGACGCTAACAGTGTCATCTGCGATCGACTCCTTCTGTCAGTCGTAAACACATCTCCCGCCCACCGCCCGAACGCGCTAGGCTGTGACGTGTCCGTACGGTACCGATGGTAGCAGAACCTCCCTGCCGATGATTCCCATCCATGATGACAACCCGACGCGCCGGTTCCCGTTTCTTACGATCCTGTTCATCGCGCTCAACGTGGCCGCTTTCATCTTCGAGGTCACACGAGATCCCGGCGAACTGCGCGCCATCATCGAGACGTACGGGTTCGTACCCGCACGCTTCTTCGCCGAGCCTGGTGCGCCCGGCGTCATCGTGAGTCTGTTCACCGCGATGTTCCTGCACGGCGGCTGGTTGCATCTCGGCGGCAACATGCTGTACCTGTGGATCTTCGGCAACAACATCGAAGACCGGCTCGGGCGGTTGCGGTTCGTGCTCTTCTACCTTGGTTGCGGTGTGGCCGCCAGCCTCGCTCAGGCCGCTATGGACCCGGCTTCGACTGTCCCCCTCGTCGGGGCGAGCGGTGCGATCGCCGGCGTGCTCGGCGCGTACCTCGTGCTCTACCCGCACGCCCGCGTGGTGACGATCGTCCCCGTGTTCTTCATCATCGAGCTCGCGACGGTCCCTGCCGTGTTCGTGATCGGATTGTGGTTCTTGCTGCAGGTCGCCCAGGGTGTCGGCTCGCTCGGGATGATGACGGGGGTCGCCTGGTGGGCGCACGTGGGCGGGTTCATAGCGGGTGCGCTGGCGATATCGCCCGTCGTGTTCGCCGCCTGGGTCAAACGAGTGCGCGTCCGCCGCAAGCGGCGGCGTGCCTGAGCAGAGCGTAACTCGCCGCCGTCACTCCCCGTCCGGCGCGCAACCGAGTTCGCGCAACGCGTCTTCGACGTCGTCGATACCTGCGAGTTGACGCCGGAAATACTCGCAATACGCATCGATGCGCTCGTCGCCCCCCTGCGGGGCTTCGCTGGTTGCGGATGCGCGGTGGCCACCGCGAGCGTGCTCGCGTGCATCCGCTTCCGCAGCGAGTGCTACCAGACTGGCCAATGGCGCGACGTACGAGTCGGTCTCGGCGGCCATGGCCTCGATCGCGGCCATGAGGAAACCGGGAATGCGAACGGCCACCGTGATCCCAGTGCCACACTCGGGGCATGCGAAGACGACCTCCGCCTGCTCGGGCTCTCGAAGGACGACGGTGTCGATGTCTTCCAGGGAAACCTCGATAGGCCCGTCGACGGGACAGGTGATCACGAACTGCATCGTCCTCGCCTCCTTGCGCGGCCGCCGCTCACTTGTATTGTACCGCGTCCGGCTGTCAACCTCACCGCAGCATCACGTAAATCACGCAAGAACCGCGCCAGACAGCGGCGGACAGGGTGACACGCGTGGTACGATTCCCCGCATGTCCGAACCCTGCGACACCGCCGCCATACGCCCGTCGACCGGCCCCCGCGCGCAGTTCGTGCGCGGAGTGAAGCTGGGCACGCCGATCTTCCTCGGGTACATGCCGGTCGGTGCCGCGTTCGGCATCATCGCCACGAGCATCGGCTTTACCGTGGCTCAGGCGGTCGTCTGTTCGGCCACGGCACTCGCCGGAGCCGGGCAGTTCATCGCGCTCGCGCAGATGCGCGCCGGTGAGGGCCTGTTCGCCGTGCTCGCCGCGACGACCGTGGTGAACCTACGGTACGTGCTGTTCGGCGCCACGATGTCAACGTACCTCAAGGGTCTGACACTGCCTCGCCAGGCCGCGCTGGCCTTCACGCTCACCGACGAGACGTTCGCCGTCAACATCAGCGACCGCCGAGGGGGTCTGTCGACGGGCTGGTCGATGGCGGGTGTCGGCGCCGTCGCGTGGACGGGCTGGGTGCTCGGCACCGCGCTCGGTGCGGGCGCGGCCAATCTGATCGGCGACCCTTCGCGCTGGGGTGTGGACTTCGCCATGCCCGCGATGTTCACCGCCCTATTCGTCGCCCTTGCCGAGGACCGGCGTCACGTGCTCGTCGGGGCGCTCGCCGGTGTCATCACCCTCGCGCTGCCAGCGCTGTCGATTCTCGGTCTCGAGGTCTCGAACGCCTGGTTCATCGTCATCGCATCGACCACAGCCGCCGGAATAGGCGCGCTTCTGTACGGCGATTCCGAGACCCCATGATGCATCCCGAATTCATATGGGCCGTGGTCATCGGCATGGCAGTGACGAACTACCTCACGCGCTTCCCGCCGATCGCCGTCGTCTCGCGGATCGACCTGCCAAGACCGGTCATGCGCTGGCTGTCGTTCATCCCGGTCTCGGTGATGGGCTCGCTCGTGGCGCTCGAGGTTCTGCGACCCGGAGGGACGTTCGTAGATCCGCTTACGAGCCCCTACGTCTGGGCGGCGCTGCCGACCGCGCTCGTCTACCGGCTCACGCGCAGTTTCCTCGGCGCGACCGTGACCGGCATGGTGCTGTTCGTGGCGCTGCGAGTACTGCTGGGATAGACTGACGCACGTATCCTCGCTACCCGAAAGGACTTCGCTGTGGCCGTCGTGCGCCCCTTTCGCGCTTGGACCTACGCGCGTGAAAACGCTGACATCTCGAAACTCGTCGCCCCGCCGTACGATGTCATCTCACCCGCGCAGCGCGAGAAGCTGCTTGCGCTCTCCCGGTTCAATGTCGTCGCCCTCGAACTGCCTGAAGGCGATCTCGACCCCACGGCGCCCGGCAACCGTTACGAGACCGGCGCGGCACGCTGGCGGCGGTGGACCTCGGACGGAACGCTCGCGCGCGAGGCGATGCCCGCCCTCTATGTGCTCGAGCAGCGCTACACGCTCGGTGAGCGGGAGATCCGCAGACGCGCGTTCATCGCCGAGGTGAAGCTGCACGCATTCGCTGAGGGCGTCGTGCTCCCGCACGAACGCACGCTGCCCAAAACGCTCGGCGACCGCTACGCGCTGCTCGAAGCGACCGCGGCGAACCTCTCACAGGTCTTCGGGCTTTTCCCCGACCCGGAACGCCTCACTGACGCCGCTTTCGATGCGGCGATATCGGGTGACCCGGCCATGACCGCCACCGACACAGACGGCGTAGTGAGCAGCGTGTGGGCGGCCACCGGCCCCGAACTCATCGCGAACGTGGCCGCCGCGCTTGCCGACAAACAGGTCTTCATCGCAGACGGCCACCATCGCTACACCGTGGCGCTCGCCTACCGCGACGCCCGCCGCGAGGCTGACGCGGCCATCGGGAGCACGCCCGCCGATCCCGACTACGACTACGTGATGATGGCGCTAGCTAACATGGACGACCCCGACCTGGTCGTATTGCCGACGCACCGTATCGCAGATGCCCCTGGTGATTTTATAGCCGAGGAGTTCTACTCACGACTGTCCGCCAACTTCGCCGTGAGCGACCTGCCGCCCGGGCATCCCACAGGCGCGCTCGACGGCATCGACCGGCCAGCGTTCCTCGTCAAGACCGCCACAGACGAGCGCCCGCGCCTCGCGGTCCTGCGCGCAGACGTCGATCTTGACACCGTAATGCCTGCGGAACGCTCGCGCGCGTGGAAGGAACTCGACGTCACGGTCCTCCTCGAACTCGTCTTGGATCCCCTGCTCGACATCCACCCCGACCGTCCGGAGACGCTCTCGCGGTTACGCTTCGTCAAAGACGCCCATGAGGCGCTGAGCATGACCGGCCAACATGACGTGGCGTTCGTCCTGCGCCCAACGAGGATGGATCAGATGCGCGCCGTCTCGCTCGCCGGCGAGGTCATGCCGCAGAAGTCGACGTACTTCTACCCCAAACTGCTCTCGGGTCTCGTGCTGCGCGGAATCGAGTAGTGCATATGCCATGCAGCGTGCACTTGCTGCTGAGTTGTACGTCCAGCCGCCCGCCCGGCCTGTAGTAGGTTGTAGCAGGAGTTGGGCTTGACAAGAGCCAGCGCCGACGACGACGAGTTCGATAGCGTCGCGCATGACGAGGCTGACCTACGTGCCGAGGAGTCGGTCAGCGTGTTGCGCCTGAGCAGACGTTTAGCGTTTTCAGGTCGGCTGTGGATGCAGCAGGCGATAGACCGACTGAACACCCGCGATGATCGCGCTTGACAGGATCGTGAGCACGATGGCGATTCCGGTGATGTCCTCGACACGTCCGTACCCGTACGCGAACCTGCGCAAAGGCGACCTGCGCGCCAGTGCGAAC